>JAIEPP010000100.1 GCA_019748335.1 Xanthobacteraceae bacterium | reverse complement strand
TGTTTTCGAGCCTGACGCTGCTTCTGCTGTTCTGGCAGTGGCGTCCGATGCCGGCAGTCATCTGGCACGTCCCGGAGCCCGAAATGGCCGCGGCGATCGCGGGTTTGTCGCTGGTCGGCTGGGTGATCGTGTTCACCAGCACCTTCCTGATCAATCACTTCGAATTGTTCGGATTGCATCAGGTAGCGAACAATCTGGCCGGCCGGGAAATGTCGCCACCGGTCTTCCGGACGCCGTTTCTGTATAATTTCGTGCGGCACCCGATTTACCTCGGCTTCATCATCGCGTTTTGGGCGGCGCCGACGATGTCCGCCGGACATCTGTTATTCGCGGCGGTGACCACCGCCTACATCTTCGTCGGCATCATGCTCGAAGAACGCGATCTCATCGGCATGTTCGGTGAGGAATACCACCGTTACCGGCAGCGGGTTTCGATGCTGTTCCCGTGGCGGAAACTGAGCTGAACGACCATTGTATTGTCTGCAAGGAGACATGAAGTCATGACGCATACTGGAAGTTGTTTTTGTGGAACTGTCGAACTGCAGGTCTCCGGTTCGCCGGAAGGCATGGGTTACTGCCATTGCAGTTCGTGCCGGTCGTGGTCCGGCGGACCCGTCAACGCCTTCACGCTGTGGAAGCCGGAAGCGGTACGGATCACGTCCGGTGCGCAGTATGTCGCGACGTTTGAGAAGACGCCGATGAGCCAGCGCAAGTATTGCGCGAAATGTGGCGGCCATCTCATGACCAATCATCCGACGCTCGGGCTCGTGGACGTCTTCGCCGCGACGCTGCCGACGCTTGCCTTCACGCCCGGCGTTCACGTCAATTACTTCGACACGGTGCTGCCGATGCGCGACGGTCTGCCCAAACTGAAGGATTTTCCCGCAGAACTCGGTGGCTCCGGCGAGATGGTCGCAGAGTAAAACAGCGAGCATTTTCCTGGCAAATGAGGGCGCGGCGAGCTTTGCTCGCCGCGCCCTTTGACGTTTGTCTGCTGCCTGGCGGTGGGGACCGTTTCGAGAGCTATGTCAGCCGCAGGTCCCGCCCTGCAAAATCGGGGTTTGGTGTTAGCTGCGCCCTTCCGCTAAAAGGCCGTAAAGTCTCCCGCGGCGACCGCCGCGAGTTTCGCCATGCAAAACAATAAGAGGAAATGCCCGAAATGACCGCAGGACCGCAACTGCCTGAGCGAACGTCGCGTGGAAAGGGCGTACCGACGGCCCTCGATGGTTTGCTGGTCGTCGACTTTACCCGTGTCGTTGCTGGTCCCGCATGCACCCAGACCCTGGCCGATTTCGGCGCCGAGGTGATCAAGATCGAGAACCCGGATGGTGGCGACGACACCCGCCATTACGAACACGCGGAAATCGGTGGCGAGAGCGCCGCCTATATCAGCCTCAATCGCAACAAGCGCGGTATCGCGCTCGACTTCACCAATCCGGCGGCGCTGGAGCTAGCACGTCAGCTGATCGCGAAAGCGGACGTAGTAGTGGAGAATTTCTCCGGCGGCGTGATGAAGAAATACGGGCTCGACTATGCCTCGGTCGCGCCGACGAATCCTCGACTGATCTATTGCTCGATCTCGGCCTATGGCCGCAAGGGCGAATTCGCTTTGCGTCCGGGCTTCGACCCGATCACGCAGGCCGAAAGCGGTTTCATGTCGCTCAACGGCTTTCCGGATGGCGAGCCGGTGCGCACGGGTTCGCCGATCGTCGACATGGCGACCGGCATGTCGGCGTGCAACGCCATTCTGCTGGCGTTGATCGCTCGCGACCGGCTTGGCCGTGGCCAGCAGGTCGAGGTCGCGTTGATCGACACTGCCGTTGCACTGACCGGCTTCTACGGCATGGCCTATCTGATCAGTGGCGAGAATCCCGGCCGGTTCGGCAATTCGCCGAACGGCTCGCCGACCGTCGGCGTCTATCAGGCATCCGATGGACCGCTTTATATGGCCTGTGCCAACGACCGACTCTACAAGCGCCTGGTGACGGAGGTGCTCGAACGGCCTGATCTCGTCACCGATCCCGAATTCGCTCACCGAAAGAACCGGACCGCCAACAGGGAAAAATTGCGTGGCATCATTGCCGGCATTTTTGCCAGCGACAAGCTTGAGAACTGGATGGCGAAGATGAAGAAGGCCAACATTCCCGTTGGCTATCTGCGCACCGTCGAGCAAGGCTTCAACGCGCCGGAAGTGCGCGGCCGCGATCGCCTCAGCAAGATCCCGCATCCGACCGCGGGCTCGGTGCCCAACATCGAGACGCCGCTGCATATGAGTCTGACGCCGTCGATCGATCCGGTGGCGGCGCCGCTGCTCGGCGAACACACCCGGGATGTGCTGCGCAAGACGCTCGGCTACGATGACCGCAGTATCGCGGCTTTGGCCGAGGCGGGCGCCTTCGGCAAGACGGGCAATACCGCCTGAACGGAGCCGATTTGCGGGCAGGGCAGGCGCAGTCAAACTCCGCCGCCCCAGCGGATTCACGTTTGGTTGGGTGAACCAGGTTGCGGCACGCAACCGAGGTTGCGGCGCGGGATGCGCGGCCACGAAGTCCCCCTGTGTTAGTCCCGAAAATGCGCCAAACTCTGACGTTTTTGGCCACAATCCAGATCGACGCTGGCGTCATGAAAACGCTGGCTTTCATCTCGGTTCTTGCGCTGCTCACGATTTCCGGGGCGGTCTATACCGACCAGCTTTTCACGACCGATCAGCGCACGACACAAGGGGCGAATTGAATTCGCGCCTGAAGCACCTTGGGGACGACATTCATGCTTTCGATTGATCAATTTCTGCGGTTCATCAGCGTACCGGCCGTCATGGCGGCATTTCTGATCGCGTCCCAGGTTTCGGGGACCGGAATTTTCCACGCATCGCCAATGCATCTCGCCAGCGAATAGCAGCTCTCCGTTCCCGTACCGGAATACCCGTTCAAAGCGGTAGCTTTTCCCGTCTCCGCGGCTAATGTGCCGCCAAAACGGGAGAGAAACACTATGAACGACGGGACCCCCATCCGGGCGGCGCGGAATGTCGAGCTCGGCGCCAGCGGCGAGGAATTCCAGAATCTCCACGAATTCGTCAAGAAGGCCCGCGCCCGGCTCAACCAGAACGCCTGGGATTATATCGTCGGGGCCTCCGAGACCGAAACCACCATGCGGCGCAACCGCATGGCGCTCGACGAGCTTGCGTTCCGGCCACGGGTTCTGCGCAATGTCGCCAAGGTCGATGTTTCCACCGAGGTCTTCGGCCGCAAATTGCGTATCCCGGTCATGATTGCGCCGGTCGGCGCGCTGGAGATCTTCGATCCCGCTTCAGGTGCCGCCGTGGCGCGTGGCGTCGGCCAGTTCGGCGCTGCCCATATGCTCAGTTCGGTGTCCTAACCGGGGCTCGAAGCCACCGCCAAGGCAGCGCCCGACGCGTTGCGAATCTATCAGCTCTATGTCCGCGGCGACGACGCCTTTGTTGAGGACGTCGTCAGCCGCACCATTGACAACGGCTACTCGGCGTTCTGCCTCACCGTCGATACCGCGCATTACAGCCGGCGCGAACGCGATATTGCCAAGCGCTATGTCCGTGAAAGCCGGGTTCGCGCCACCGGGGGCGACTTCCAGAAGGGGCTGGATTGGCGCACCGTAAAGCTCATCAGGGACAAGTATAAAATTCCGCTGATCCTCAAGGGCATTGCCACCGCCGAGGACGCAGCCATCGCGATCGATCACGGCGTGGACTGGATCTATGTGTCGAACCATGGCGGACGCCAGCTCGACCACGGCCGAGGATCTATGCACGTGCTGCCGGAAATCGTCGACGCCGTGGCCGGCCGCGCCAAGATTATGGTCGACGGCTCGATTTGCCGCGGCACCGATATCGTGAAGGCGATCGCGTCTGGCGCCGATCTGGTCGGCATCGGCCGCCTGCAATGCTGGGCGCTCGCCGCCGCGGGCCAGGCCGGTATCGTCCGGATGCTGGAACTGCTGGAAGACGAGATGATCCGGTGCCTGGGCTTGCTTGGCGTCACCAGCCTTGGCGAGCTGAACAAGTCCTGTCTGCATGCGGCGGCGCCGACCAATGCTCCGAGCGTGTTCAGCGCTTTCCCGTTGCTGGATATCGAACCCTACCGGTACTGAGCGCGGCACGTGCCGGGTTGACCATCGGCGGCGCTAAGGCGCCGTCTTGACGGCTCTCGCGCCGGTGAAAGGGAACCGGTTTACTCATAGTCATATGCGTACCAGAAGACGCCGCAGCGAAGACAAAATCTGATCGAAATATCTCAATAGATTGACGCGAATGGTCGACAAGTCATTCGCCAATCTCAGCCTTGAAAGAGCTATCGGTCTTCGCTGGACGCTGCGGGACATTCAGGCCCGCCGGCTGAAGATGTCACCCGTCAGCGACGAGGACATGCGCGTCCTGACCGATCTCGGCATGGTCGAGTTCCGTGACGAGGGGCCGGTACTGACGCAGGCAGGGACCGTCGCGGTGAACGGCTAGCAGTCAATTCCGCGCAACCGAGCGACCGCAGGACCGACCTAACGTGCTTCTCCGTTGCCGGCGAGGAGAAGCGCGGTGCGGCCTAAGACACAATATTTCTGGCCTCGTTCCTTCGTTACGCGGGCGTCATCCCGCGTATAGGCCTTACCCTTGATCTCTGATCGGAATATTCTGGCCGAAGTAGATCCATGGGTTCAAGCTGGAGCTTGACTAAATCGTCACGCGAGCGATCGCGGTAAGCTGCGAGCGCCGCGCAGGTGCTGAGCACGGATTTCGCGATTTCACGTCGAAGCCTTTCGCTATCGGTCGTTGCCGTCGCATAGAGTTCTGATAGATGAATCAGTTCTTGACCCGCTCGCTCGATATCCAGACCGAGCAATCTCATCATGGTTCTGATAGCGGCTTCTGTCTCGCTCAACAAAAGCAGTCGAACACCG
Organism: Xanthobacteraceae bacterium; assembly: GCA_019748335.1. Taxonomy (GTDB): domain Bacteria; phylum Pseudomonadota; class Alphaproteobacteria; order Rhizobiales; family Xanthobacteraceae; genus Bradyrhizobium. The sequence goes on along the minus strand of JAIEPP010000100.1, from coordinate 11,893 downwards.
AGATCACGAAAAGTGCGTTGCGCATCTTTTGTGTTTCTAACGGCCTGGTCATATTCGCGGATATCAAGAGAGCTGATCGCCATTTCTCTCGGCCTTGGCAGCGAGGTTTTGCTAAACGCGATCATCCGCCCAAGTGCCAGGCGCCGGATACGCAGTATCGTTAGAATCGGGCGCTTGACTAATTCAGCCGCGATCTGACTTAGGAACACTGCGGCAGAGATTGTAACTAGGTAGACATACCACTGCATGCCGTGGCCCAACCCCAAGCTTACGAGATTTCGATATGATTTTAGCCCTGTCGTCAGGGAGCAACGTGACGGTAAATCCTCATCTTCGGCAGAACACGGACGTCGCCCCACCACCTCCGATAGCCCCGGGATTATTTCCAACATCAAGATCCGGGCTCGTGCAGCTTCATTCTCAGTCAACCTTAACAGGTCGTTATTCACAAGCGCCGAGTGACGCTCGCGCGAAAGCCCCTAAAGTTGTGGTTAACGCACGGGTGATTATGGAGGTGCCACAAGCTATCATCGGCAGCTCAGCATCGCGCGAGATCGATGTTGTGCGAGAAGTCGGCCGTTGGCCGATTTGACCCCGGAAACGACGATCTGCGCGCGAACGTCACTGCACGCGGTGGATGCCGGAATCATTGACCCCTCTCAACCAATGCAGCGAGAATGCCGCCATTGCGCGCCATGTCCGTGCGGCAAGAAACTGCGCAGCAAGACATATCTCAGGACGCAGTGTTCGTCGTGATCGATGAGGCGCCAGAAACCTATTATTCGTAGCCTGGCGGTCCAACGAAATTGGATGACGGTTCGACCGCCAGCTGGGCTACCAAGTCCGACAACTGGAATGATGGACGATCGTCTTGATTCTACTCGAGAGACTGCGGGCGCGGTCGCGTTGGCCGCATAGATGCGTGATTCTGCAATCTTCGAGGAATTGTAAGCGGGTTCACAGGTGTCGATGTCTGCGCCGAGTTAGAGATATTGACAGTGAGTTAGCAGGAGCCCGTCATGCGATCGCTCATAAATATCTTTGCTATCGTCGTCATCATATTAAAATGTCTCAGCGTGGCTAATGCCCAAAAATTGGCCGACCCTGAAAAGGTTGCTCCGGAATATCGAGAGGCTGCAGAAAAGCGACGCGCGGAACAAATCAAAGTCCTGGCGTGTTCAAAAAAAGTCGACGACGCCAAGGTCTTGCGCAGAGATCGAGTAGCAGAAATTCAGCGTTGCCTCGACGGGGGGTGAGCTAACATGGTGGCGATTTGTTCAAGATACACGCGGCCCGAAGATCGCGTTCCGATAAGTATTAGTTCGGGTGATAGGCACAGAGCCCATTTGGTGAGCGGAGAGAAATTCCGCTCACTTTTCGTCAAAAGGCGATACTGGAGCGGGGCCCACGCGTGTGCGTTTGATACGCTTTATTTCCATCGGCGAACCGTCAGACTGATATTCCAATTCGTACTTCTGGCCGTTTGAGCTTATCGCGATACAGGAAATCAGGGACATTTGTCGAGTGACAAAATTTCCATTCTGCTTGCAGGTCCCGCTTGACGGCTCCAACAGTGGCACGGGCAAGCCATCGGCTTTTGGCCTGTCTTTTGATTTCAGCTGCATCCGATCAATGGGCAATTCGTAGAGATCGCCTGTCCTGCGGCCGTTGTCACCGGAGAACGTAATGGTGTGACTGTCGTCCGCAGGGTCGTCTACTGCGACAGTATAGTTCGCACGGCCGTCTTCCGTTTGGAAGAAGGCAACGGCCCTGCATTTCAGGCGACGCCCTGCAATCTTGAAAGCCGTACATTTTCCAGACATTAAAGCGAAAATGATAGCGTCGGGGTCGTGCTGGCTAACCCCACTTGCGACCCAGGTTGCGCGCACAGATCCAATGCGATGGAAATCCTGCCGCAAGGCGATACCCTGCAATGGCTCGGCCAATGTAGGTCCTGCACCAGCAGCAATGAGAGCGACGACCAACGTTCTGTAGAAACACCGCAATGACACGCTGCCCTGAACCCTTACGAATGCACGTCTCGACCGTCCTTTAGAGACCTACTCGCTTCCACAGGCAATCCATTTTCATAACAAAAGGCGCTTGACTGCGCCGGTTGTCATTCGAACGCGACAAGCCCTCTACACTCACGCGCTCAGGAGCAAATACAGATGATAAGGTAGGCCAACGGCAGACCCAAGCCCAATGCGGCAACGATTGTCACCGCAAACTCAGAAAGCAGATTTGGCTCGGATTCAAGGTCACGTAACGACATGATTTGCTCCTTTGGATGCCAACGAGCTTGTGCTCATTGGCCAAGGAATGTTCAATCAAACGGTGTTGACGTGCTCGCGTCTCTATTGGTGAGAAGGCTGGAGCTTTATAGTTAACAAAAGGTTAACGGGCGCACATTTGGCTTGGCTCAGGCGCGGTCCTGGCCGAACGACGTCTTTGACCCGGACACAGGACGGAAGCCGCAGCTGATGGCGGAGCAATCCAGACGGCCGATCCAGTTCCGGCTCGAGAGAAGCCCGCTGCTACGCCGCTCGATCGATGCAAGGCTGAAGTCGGCGCATACTTCCCTTGAGGCCTAAAGAAGCCAGCGATGCCCTGGGCGCCTTTTCGATCTGACCGGGGAGCGGCGGGCTCTATGAGGCCGGGGAAGGCAATCTTGTTGCCGCTTGCCAGCGGCTTTGGCCGATGGGGCGTAAACGCTGCTTCATCGAGCTAGAAAAAAAATGGCTTCTTCCGCGGAAGGTTTGGTAGTCGGGTGACAGCGGAGGTTTTGGGGAGCTGCGGATTACAAAGCCTTGGTCTCGGCCCCTTCTAGGACTGCGACTTCTAGATAATCCATATTCCTAAGCTCATCGGCGTTTTTTGACGACGGCTGCCAGGAATTCCTAGCAAATGTTTTGCGGCCCGCAGCATCGAAGGCGTATGCACAGAACCTCATTCGCGACCTCCAATTCATTCGCATATCATTGCTGGAAGTAGACAAGCGCTATCGCAAAAATTACGATCGCGGTCCAGCCAAAGAAGATCTGCTTTTCTTCCGAATTCAGCATAGACCGGCTCCACAGAAAGGAAGGCCCATTTCACACCGCGCGCCTCGGATGAGTCAATGGCTCGCGCGCGAAGAAACAGCGTCCAGCCCCTGAAAGCTTAAGGTCTCCAAGCTGCCGTCGAGTTTGGCTGCCCACGACGTCGGCAACGTGGTGGGTAGCTGCAAACTCGAGGCAATCATCGAGTGAATAGATAGCCGTCATTGAGTTCGAGAGGCCCGTATCCAAATCGATGGCCTCATCGTCGCTTTGTCCGCATATGCATGAAAGCATCAGGCTCGCACCGCCCGACGGCCATTAGAAAATCGTCCGAACGGCAAGATGATTTCTTGTGCTGACAGTGTCATCTTCGGTAGCATGAGTCGATCCGGCAAGGTCTGGCATGGCGCGGCGATGGAGTTTGTACTCGTTGCTGGAAGTCCCGCGCATCGAGTGCAAGACCCATCGCGGTCGGAATGAGGGCCGATTATTTCGAGCGCTTCTACAAAGCGACTTCGGCAAGGCATGTGCCGTTTTGACTTCGAACGCAGTGGGATTTGCTGATGGGTGTTCATCAGCCGTCGCAACTTCGCGAGGAACAGTCGATCTCAATCGGGCCGGCGTAGATAGGGCCCGGACAATACGTTGCGGCGTCGATCGTACGCCGTGGCGACCAATGGGCTGGCAGCCACAAGAATCATCCATAAAGTTGTTTCAAAAATCGAAAAGCCTGCACAAGCAAGTTGCTGGTTCAGTTTTGGAATACGACAGTCAGTCATCGAATTACTTATCGTCTAATCGAGACCCGTGACGAGGGGCCGGTGCTGACGCGAGCCGGCGCTGCGGTGCTCGAGCCTTAGCGCGCTTTCAAAAAGCTCTCGCCGGAGTCGCAGGGCGTGCATCGATAGGTCAGCACGTCGTAGTTTTGATCTCGCGGCTCGATCGTGGCCAGCCGCATCTGTGCGCCGCATTTGATGCAGGGCATTTCGATGCTGGTCTGAAAGCGCGTGCAGGTCGGCGTCGGCCGAAAGGTTTGTAGCATCCTATCTCCATGTCCCCAGGAGAGACGTAATAAGAGACGCAACGCCACCGACAGTTGAGCTCTAGCCCCGAATCACTATGCCACAGTGCCGACTCCGTGGAAATCGGGTGACCTGCCCGTATCGCTACGGGGGCGGAGGGAAGAAATTCCTTGGCTCGGGGGGAACTGCACGGCGGCGGACAGCCTCAATAGCGGGCTGCTTTGACCCAATACGGCGGGAGACGCTGGCCCAAATTATGCTAGCTTCCCGAGGCTGACATTGGAGAAGACAATCATGATTGAACCGAAACTCGAAGTTCCGGCCGAACTGCGCGATCTGGCCGAAAAAACCATCGATCAGGCAGAAAAGGCGTTCGGCATGTTCTTCGATGCCGCCGGCAAGTCGATGACGTCGATGCCGGGGGCGGGAACCGAGATTTCCAAGCAGGCGCTGTCGTTCACCGAGCAGAACATGAAGGCCGCGTTCGATCATGCCCGAAAGCTGGTCCATGCGACCGATCTGCAGGAAGCGATGCGGATCCAGTCGGAATTCTTGCGGAGCCAGTTCACCACCGCCGGCGAGCATATGCGCCAGATTACGGGCGGCGTGATGTCGGCCGCAAAGGATGCGACGAAGATCAAGCTCTGATAAGGGCTAGCGCCGCCGCGTCAGCGCGACCCCGAACAGGAAGGCAACGAACAGGCTCGCGAGCGGCGCCTCGCGGGTGATCGCACTGATGGTGGAGAGCGGCTTTCCCGATTGCCGCGCCGTTGCGATCGCTTCGCTGAGACGGTCGACCGCAGCCTGGAGCGCGGTGGTAACTTCTGTGATCGTCCGTGATACATCAGTCGCGGTATCGATAGCGCGCTCCGCCATGCCGGGTTGCGATAGATTTGATGTCTCGATGCTCACTTTTTCTGCTCGCTGAAATGTTTTGCTTCCGCGGAAGGCGTTAGAACGCCTTATCGGGAATGCTTGAGCACGAAATTTGTTCCGCTATTGAGATGTCGCTCAATCGCTAAAAGCCGGAACTTTCGCCGGCGCCAGGATTTGATCTCGTAGAGGAAATCAACCCCGGGCGTTCAGATGACCAACCACCATTTGCGGCAAGATCGTCCGAAGCGCCGCGGCGGGACTCCGCTGGCCATCGCGATTACACTCGCCGTCGCAGGCGTGCTCGGAATGCTGATCGTCGATCATGGTCCGTGGAACAAGCCGAAGATTCAAACAGCTGCAATGGCGCATTACAGTACCACCGGCGAAGCCGCCCGCGCGGTCGGCGCCGTCGTAACGCCGACCGAACCGCGGCCGCAACTTGAGCCCGATCCGCCCGGGCCAAAGCCCGTTCATCCGGCAAACCCCGCGCAGCCCTAAGCTTCACGATCAGGCTGCCGATTGCCGTTGTGTTCAGCCGGGCATGACACCTTAAGAGCTGCGTCAATTCGCAGTTGAACGCGACGCGCGGCCAAATGGACCAAGCGGGTTCTGGTTTTGCCGGTCGTGGTCCTGGCACCGATCTGGAAGCGCCATTGCCATATGTCCGGCTGCTGGTGGCCGTGATGCTGTATTCGACGCCCTTGTAGATCACGAGCCGCCCCGAATTGGGTTCCCTTCTACGAAGGACAATTCTTTTCCATCGTAAGCAATCCGGGCAAGTACGGACCGGGGCGACGCTTGATGCCTGCGTCCGCCGGGGGGCACTCGACCATTTCATCAGCGCGAACGAGCCGCATCGCTGCGATATCGAGGCCAGGCGTGTCGGTCGCTCGTTTTGATCAACGCATCGCAGCCGTGAACAGTGGGCGCGCGCCGCATTTGACACGTCGGTCAAATCAAGGGCATAGCGACATCATCGCGAAAACCTGCAAGGCTCGTGGCGGCGCGTCAGCGCACGCTGACGAACGCGCCCCAGCAGGCTGCCAGACCCGCACCCACAAGGACGAGCAGCGGATTGTCGCAAAACGGGCTGCCATATTGGCACATGGTGACGCCAAACGAGCCGATCTCATGATGGCTTGCCGCATAAAACAGGCCCGACAAAATCGCGAGCACGGTAGCAACGTAAAACATCGACGACCTCCTTGCGCTCTTGTGGATCACCGGCTGTGACGCCGTGCGCCCCGCGATTTCGCTGGAATGTCGCTGCACCGGGCCAAATCGCAAATCGGGCTTGACGCGTCGGCCAAATCAAGGGCGCATTGACATCATCGCGAAATTCGCAAGGCCTGCGTCGGAAAACCGGCAGCGGGCTTTTTTCTTGCGAGATGATCGCTCGAGGATGCTTCAATTCGTCGAACCTATTTCAACGCATTTTCTTAAATTTTTAGATGGTTCGAAAATGGATTGACACGTCGGGCAAATCACGGGCAAAACGCCACCATCGCAAGAATTGCAAAACCCGCGCGGAGAAATCCGCTGCGGGTTTTTTATTGAATTTTCGAATCGGATGGCGGCGAACAACGACGCCACGTCTCCCAACGCCCGTCGCACGGGCGTCGCAGCGTGCCGTCGTCCGAGCACCTCTTTTCGTTTGAGCATGATCACCGGGCAAACGCTTGGCGTTTGTTCCGGGGGAAAACCGGTATCCACTTTTCCGGATTATGTTCTGGTCGTGAGTGTTATTGGCCGGCACGCGCGAAAGTGCCGGCGCGCGGCGTGGAACGAAGATCCACGACCGCACGCGGTCTCCGTATGGGGATAGGGTTCGCGCCCAAAATGATCGCCGATGGCGATCATGCCGCACATTTTGGGAGAGAACCCGATGACCGCGTATCCGATATCGCTCGCGCTGGTCGGACTGATTGCCATTGCGGTATCGGAGGGATGCGCGTGAGCAATGAGGTCATTCGGTTCATCCCGCGTCCCAGGCGCAACGAAGATCACACGGACTTTCCGATCATTGCCTTTCGTTCCGCGGCTCCGGATATCGCCGCCGATCATTTAGGACAGGCGGCCTGCGAAGATGCCCGGCCGACATCGGCTCGCGATCCCGCGCTTCTCAATAGCGAGGATCGTACATCTTCGACTGAATGAACGCTGCCATGTCGTTCGGCGCATGCCCCGCCGCAAGGCCGCGGTTATAGGCGACAACGGCAACCGCCTCGGCGATGTTGGCGGAGACTTCACGGATCCGCGGCAGGGCCGGATAGAGGCTGCCTTGCGCGAGGTCGTCTTCACTGACGAGCTGCGCCAGGGCATGCGCGGCAACCATGAACATCTCGTCGGTTACCAGCCGGGCGCCGCACGCGGTGGCGCCAAGGCCGACACCTGGGAAGATGTAGGAGTTGTTGCCCTGACGCGGCACGAACGTCTTGCCGTCGAGATTGACCGGATCGTAAGGGCTGCCGCAGGCGAACAGCGCGCGGCCGCTGGTATGGCGATAGGCTTCCTCGGCCGAGCATTCCGCTTTTGAGGTTGGATTGGAGAGTGCGAACACGATCGGCCGGTCGTTGAGCCCGGCCATGGTCTGCAGCACCTCGGCCGTGAACGCGCCGCCAACCGCGGCAACGCCGATGATCGCGGTGGGTTTGAGCGTATTGATCGCGGCCAGAAAGCTGTCGATCGGCGCCTGATCATGCGCATAGCGGAGCTTGTGCTCGGTGAGGCCCGCACGGTCCTTGACGACGAGGCCGCGTGAATCCACCAGCCAGTTGCGCCTGATCGCTTCGGCCTCGGTCAGCCCTTCGGCGACCATGGCCGAGACGATGAGGTCGGCAATCCCTGTCGCAGCTTCGCCCGCGCCGAGAAAAAGCACGCGCTGATCCGTGAGTTTGCCGCCGGTGATCCGCAGCGCCGAGAACAGGCCCGCGAGTGCCACCGCCGCCGTACCCTGAATGTCATCGTTGAAGACGGGGATCGTATCTCGATATTTGTGCAGGAGGCGGAACGCCGAGTGGTTGGCGAAATCCTCGAACTGGATCATGACACCGGGGAAGGTCGCGCGCGCTGCAGTCATGAATTCGTCGACGAAATCGTCATAGGCAGCGCCGCTGATGCGCCGCTGGCGGATTCCGATATAATAGGGATCGTTCAGCAACGCCTCGTTATTGGTACCGACATCGAGCACCACCGGCAGGCAGAGCTCCGGGTGGATACCGGCGCAGGCGCAATAAAGCGACAGCTTGCCGACCGGAATGCCCATGCCGTTGGCGCCGAGGTCGCCGAGGCCGAGGATGCGCTCGCCGTCGGTGACGACGATGAGTTTGGTCGAATAGGGCCAGTTGGCCAGAAGCTCGGCGATGCGCCCGCGATCGCTGGCCGCAATAAACAGGCCGCGCGGCCGCTGGAAGATATAGCCGAAGCGCTGACAGGCGAGACCGACCGTCGGGGTGTAGATCAGCGGCTGGATTTCATCGATGTTGTCGCACACGACACGGAAGAACAGGGCTTCGTTGCGGTCGTGCAGTTCGTTGAGCGCCACGTATTTGGCGAGATCGCTGGGCAATTCGCGCAAATTGGCCATCACGCGCTCCACCTGGGTCTGCATCGAAAATACATGCGCCGGCAGGAAGCCGCGCAATCCGAGCGCGTCGCGCTCCTGCTCGGTGAACGCGGTGCCCTTGTTCAGCAGCGGATCGCGCAGCAGCGCCAAACCGTGCGGCATTTCGGAAGTCTGAGGGCGCGGATTCGCGCGGGCCGGCACGTTCATCGAATTCCTCCAAGAGCCGCACGATTGGCCGGCTCGTATCGTTGGTCGTTCTAAAGCAGAGAATACGGATCCGGATCAAGACCGAAGAAGAAGCGTCTCTTCGCACGGAGGCGTCGAACGACACCTCGATACTAGCACTTTTCGGACTCGCGGTGATGCCTGACGTGAGGCCCATAGTGCACTGCAAAAAAAGGATGCCGATTCGTCGGTGTCGCTTCTCCCCGATCAGCGGGAATTCGCCCCATGGCTAAATTGCGCACTGAAATTCGCGTCGACTTCATCCATCTTCGAAGAGGGAACAAGAGTGTAAAGCACGCGCAAAGCTACACCTTCAAGGCGGTGATTACCGTCATAGTTACGGGCTTTGTCGGGGCGGTCTGGATAAAGGCGGCGCTGGGCACCATGTTTCACTTGCTGGGGTTCGATAGAAGCAATCCCTAATCTGCAAATTCGCGCCAAGTACCGGCTTCGGGCGGTCGTCGCGCAGGTAGATGGTATCACGTATATGCTGACCATCTTCGGCACCGCACCTGTTGCGAAGTTCATGGTTATTTGGCTTTTTTTCTTTTTTTTTGGAGGCAGACAATCGGACCGTTCGAGCATGGACGTCTGAGCGAGACATCTGTTTTGGCTTCGGCCCTAGCGGAGGTGCGGTCGATTATGCTTTGATGGTCGCGGGCTGATGCCTGAACAACAAGCCGTGCGAAACGGCGACCGGTGGTCAATCCCGCCGGCGAAAATCAAAGGGAGGCGTGCCTTGGCAAGCTCCGGCCGTACCATGCTGGCCAAAATCTGGGACCAGCATGTCATTGCGCGACTGAGTGAGGACACCGATCTTCTCCACGTGGACCGTCATTTGCTGCACGATCTGGGCGGCTCGCGGGGGTTGCTGGACCTCAAGAGCCGGGGCCTTTCCGTCCACAACCCGGAACTGACCTTCGCAACGCCCGATCACGCCATTTCGACCGCGCGCGGCCGCGCCGGTACCATCAAGATCGGGCTGGAATTATTGGCCGCGCTGCGCGTCGAGACGACCGCCAGCGGCATCCGGATGTTCGATATCGACGAGCCCGGACAGGGCATTGTTCACGTCATTGGGCCCGAACTGGGGCTGAGTCTGCCGGGGTGCCTGATCGTGTGTGGCGACAGCCACACCTGCACCCATGGTGGCTTGGGGGCGCTGGCATTCGGCATCGGCTCGAGCGAACTGACCCACGTGTTGGCGACGCAAGCGCTGATCCAGCGGCGGCCGAAAACCATGCGCGTGAAGTTTGAGGGTAAGCTGCCGCTTGGCGTCACCGCCAAGGATCTGATCCTTTCCCTGATCGGCCATGTCGGGGCTGCCGGTGGTACCGGATACGCCGTCGAGTATGCCGGGAGCGCTATTCGCGAACTGCCTGTTGAGGGACGGCTCACCATTTGCAATTTGTCGATCGAACTGGGCGCCAAGATGGGCATGGTGGCGCCGGATGAGAAAACTTTTGAATATCTGCGCGGGCGTCCCTATGCGCCCGAGGGCGCGATGTGGGAGCAGGCGGTCAGGGCCTGGCGCGAGCTTCCGAGTGACGTCGATGCCAGCTTCGATCAGGAAGTCCTGATCGACGTCACCAAAATCGTCCCGCAGGTGACCTGGGGCATCAGTCCAGAACATGTCGTCGGCGTCGATGGCCGCATTCCCGATCCGCAAGCAATTGACGATCCGGCGCGTCGCGCCGCGTTTGAGACGGCGCTTGATTATATGGGACTGCAAGCAGGCGCAGCGATTGCCGGCACACCGGTCGACTGGGTCTTTATCGGTTCCTGCACCAACAGCCGACTGAGCGACCTGCGAGCCGCCGCCGAGATTGCGCGGGGGCGGAAGGTTGCGCCGGGCGTGCGAGCCTGGATCGTGCCGGGATCAGAGACGGTCAAGCGCGATGCCGTTGCCGAAGGGCTCGACAAGATTTTCATCGACGCAGGCTTCGAATGGCGCGAGCCCGGATGCTCGATGTGCCTAGCTGCTAACGGCGAAACAGTGGCGCCAGGGCAGCGCTCGGTCTCCACCTCCAATCGAAATTTCGTCGGGCGGCAGGGACCGCGCGCGCGAACGCACCTGGCGAGCCCTGCGACGGCCGCGGCCGCCGCGATCGCGGGCGCCATTGCCGACGTGCGGACAATGGAGCGCTGAGATGCCAAAACCCTTCAACAAACTGACCGCGATCGCCGCGCCGATCATGCGCGGCAACATCGATACCGATGTCATCATCCGCATCGAGCGGCTGGTCGGAAACTCCATCCGCGGCACACTCGGAAAATGGGCATTCGGCGCGCTGCGCTATCTCCCCGACGGCTCTGAGAACCCGGAGTTCATCCTGAACCGGGAACCCTATCGGCAGGCCGAAATCCTCGTTACCGGGCCGAATTTCGGTTGCGGCTCGTCCCGCGAGGGCGCCGTGTGGTCACTTCAGGAGATGGGTATTCGGGCCGTCATCGGCTCAAGCTTCGGTGACATCTTCTTCGCCAATTGTTTCCAGAACGGCATTTTGCCGATCATCGTCGACAAGGCGGTCGTCGATGGCCTCGCCGCCGAAATCGAACTCACGCAAGGCGCAGGACGGGTCGGCATCGATCTCGAGGAGCAGACGATTATCTCGCCGACAGGAAAACAACTCCGTTTCGAGATCGATCCCCGACGGCGTGAAGGCCTGCTGCAGGGCCTCGATGAAGTCGCATTGACGCTGCAGCGCGATCACGAAATCCGGGCCTTCCAGGCCTCCGACCGGGCCTCACGGCCATGGATCCATTTTGCAGGAAAATCGGCATGAGCACACGTTCGAACATGGTCAAGGTCGCTGTGGTCGGCGGCGAGGGGATCGGCCCCGAGGTGACGGCGCAGTCGCAGCGCATTCTTAACTGGTTTGCGGTGAAGCGCGGCGTTCCCATGACATTGCGCGAGGCGCAATATGGCATCATCCCGTACCTCGCGACTGGCAAGGTACTGCCGGACGATACGGTCGAGGCGATGGAGGAGGCCGACGCCATCGTATGGGGCGCGACCGGCGGCCCTGAAACCAAGGAGGTGCCGGCGGCGGCGCGCAAGGCGGGTAGCCTGCTCGGACTGCGAAGTAAATACGATCTCTACGCCAATTTGAGGCCGATCGTCGCCAATCCGGCGCTGGCCGATTCGGCACCGCTGAAGGCGC
>JAIEPP010000099.1 GCA_019748335.1 Xanthobacteraceae bacterium | reverse complement strand
CCGGCACCGGCAATTACCGACGCTGTCCGGCGGCGAACAGCAGCGCGCGCATTTTGCCCGCGTGCTGGTGCAGCTCGCCTGCGGCGAGGCACAGCACGGCCCGGGTCTCTTGCTGCTGGACGAGCCGACCTCCAGCCTCGACATGCGCCACCAGATCGACCTGGTGGAAACGGCAAGGCGCCGCGCGAAGAACGGCACCGCGGTGATCGCGGTGCTGCATGACCTCAATCTGGCGATGCGGTTCGCCGACCGCATCGTGCTGCTGCATCACGGCAAGCTCGCGGTCGACGGCATCAGCGCCGAGGCGATCACGACCGAGACCATCCGGCGGATCTTCGAGGTCGATGTCACCATCGATTATACCGACGGTGGCGTGCCGTTCCTGCTGCCGCAGACCATGCGGCCGGTCGCGGCCACCTCGGATCGGTGATGGGTGACGGCATAACGCCGCACACTTATCCAACGCCGTCACATATCCTTCACAGAACTGTCGGCCGGTTGTAACGACCGCTCCGCAAGACACAGCGCATCGTCACCACAAGGAGATCCGCCATGCGCTTGTCATTGCTCTGTTCCGTCGCGTCCGTGTTTCTGGTCACGGGGGCTCTTGCCCAAAGCGAAGGCGAATTTCCCGCCACGCTGAAGGGCCATGCCGTACTGCCGGCGCAGACCTTCATCGACGCGCCTGCGGACGCGCCCGACGATCTCAAGACCTCGGGCAAGTACACCACCGGCCGCCGCGTCGATGCGCTCGGCAGCGTGATGGGAAAATCCTACGAACGGCCGACCGGCGTATCGCTGCCCTTCAAGGGCCAGCCGCTGCAGGGCCATTCCGGCATCAAGGTGATGCCGGACGGTTCGTTCTGGGTGATCACCGACAACGGCATGGGCTCGCGCTACAACTCGGCGGATTCGATGCTGTATCTCAACCGCCACAAGATCGACTGGACCACGGGGAAGATCGAGCGCCAGGAAACCGTGTTCCTGCACGACCCCGACAAGAAGGTGCCGTTCCGCATCGTGCATGAAGATACCGCCAAGCGTTATCTCACCGGCGCCGACTTCGACACCGAAGGTTTTCAGATCATCGGCGACACCTTCTGGATCGACGACGAATTCGGCCCCTACGTGATCAAGGCCGACAAGACCGGCAAGGTGCTCAGCGTTTTCGAGACCACCGCGGACGGCAAGCCGGTACGCTCACCCGACCATTGGTCGGTGCAGTCGCCCGGCGCGCCGGGCGTCAGCTACACCACGGTCAACCTGCGCCGTTCCAAGGGCTATGAAGGGTTCGCATCCTCGAAAGACGGCAAGTTCCTGTACGGGCTGCTCGAAGGCCCGATCTGGGATGCCGAGAAGAAGGACTGGGAACGGGTCGACGGCAAGGAAGCCTCGCGGATCCTCGAATTCGACGTCGCCGCGGAAAAGTTCACCGGCCGCTACTGGCAGTATGTGTTCGAGCAGAACGGCAACGCCATCGGCGACTTCAACATGATCGATGGCTCCAGCGGCCTCGTCATCGAGCGCGACAATGGCGAAGGCACCGCGGACAAGGCCTGCCCTGCCGGCCAGCGTGGCGAAAACTGCTTTCCTGACCTCGCCAAGTTCAAGCGGATCTACAAGATCGAGCTCAGCGAGGCCAATGTCGGCAAGCCGGTCCGCAAGATTGGCTTCATCGACCTGATGAAGATCCGCGATCCCGACAAGAAGGCGCGCAAGCCGCTCAACGACGGCGTGCTGGCGTTCCCGTTCTTCACCATCGAGAACGTCGACCGCGTCGACGAGACCCACATCATCGTCGGCAACGACAACAACCTGCCGTTCTCGTCGAGCCGCGATCCGAACAAGGCCGACGACAACGAGTTCGTGCTGCTCGAGGTCGCCGATTTCCTGAAGGCGAAGTAGCTTTCTGATCGAGCCCTTGCTTCAACCTCTCCCCGCTTGCGGGGAGAGGTCGCTGCGCGAAAGCGCAGCGGGTGAGCGGGTACAGGACTATCGACACTCTCTACGCGAGGGAGGCCCCTCACCCCAACCCTCTTCCCGCAAGCGCGGGGCGAGGGAGCGGAGGCAGCGGTGCTTAGCCCGAGGGGATCATCACGACGCCCTTGTCCTTGGGCCAGCGGATCCGCCAGGCGAACGAGATATCCCTGACTTCGCCGGGCTTGGCCTCATACGCCCATTCCAGCACGCCGCGTCTGTCGCACAGGTTGGTCGCGGTCGGCGGCGTTGTGGCGGGCAACATCTCGACCTGGATCTCCTCGTTCTCGCTGACCGGCAACTGGTCCTCGATCGCGATCCGAAGCGGGAAATCGTGGCCGTTGCGCACCGTGGTCTTGAACGCACGTTCGTCGGTCTTAGCGGTCGTGACGATCAAGCCGGCCGAACCTTCGTTGCGCTTGAGCACCGCGCGTTCGATCTTGATCTTGTCGTCGGCGCCGAATCCGAGCCGTACCGTCTCGTCCTTGCCGGCGGCGGCCATCTGGCCACGGCCAACAAAAGTACCGTCGCGATAGATCGAGACCCGGCCCGGCAGCAGCGGCGCGTCCTCGTTTTGCTTGAAACTGGCTTCGAGGAATGCGGTCGGATCTTTCACCGGCACGGCACGTACCGCCAGATCCGGCGCCAGCGTGACTGACGAGACGCGCAGGCTCTTGGCGCCTTCGCCGGCACCGAGGCTAACGCGGCCGGGAATCTTGAACATCACCTGGAAGCCGCCGACGTCGGCTGTGGCCTGCTGCTCGTCGGCGCGCTCGGCCAGCGGCTCCGCGAGTTTTGCCATCCCGCCGCGGGCGTACGATCTCACGCTGTCCATCGCGGCACTTGCCGGCGCAGCCGGCATCGGCCGCTGCGGTTGGGGATATTGCACGATCAGCGAGTTGAGGTCCGGCGCGTTGCCGCCGCGCGCGGTGCGCACGGTGGAAACATTGAGAGCGACATTGGACCAGTCCTCGCCGGTGCTTTGGGTGATCTCGGCGCGGCGGACCAGTTCGAGCGCGGGCTTGCGGTCCTTGGTGCCGGTGTCGAGCCGGGCATCATAGAGCGGCGTCCAGCGGGCGTTTCTAACCGTATAGGTCACCCGCAGCGTCGCCTTGGTAGCGGCAGCGGCGGCCAGATCGATCCGGACCTCCAGCTTGCTCGGCGGCTTCTGCGCGCGATCCTGTTCGGCCCGCGCGATTTCACGGTCGAATTCACGCTGCTTGCGTTCGGCGTCGCGGATCGCGGTGTCGGCGAAGGCGACTTCCTCCGCGACTGCGGCAAAGGCGGCCCGCCATTCCGAAATCGGCCGCGCCTCGCCCTTGTCGCCGACCCCGGCCGGCGAGGCTTCGGCAAAGCGTTCGGCAAATTTGCGCCGGGCGATGGCGGCATCGATCGCGCCCTGAAGGTTGGCACGCTGGTCCTTGAGCGATTCGATCCGCTTGTCGAGTTCGGGCAGATTGACCGGGGGTGCTGCGCGTGGCGGCCTGGCATCGATCGCACCGATGGTGAGTTTTGCGCCCGCTTCGCCTTCGACCCGCAGCGACGACGGATCCAGCGTCAGCGGAAAATCCTTGAGGATGGCCGAATTGTCGCCGGCCGGAAGATCGAGCGCGATGACGCGCGTGACGCTGGCGCCATCGGGATAGACGGTGACGGCATCGATTGCCGAAGACGCATCGACGTCAGCCGCCTGCGCGGCGCTTGCGGCAAATGCGGCGAGCACGACGAAGCTGCTGGTGACAAGACTGTTCGCAATCAATCGCATGGTTTCCCTCCGTGAGCCGTCCAACGGACGGCGGGGCGCAAAAAGCCCATCAACCCTGGTGATGAGACGCGGCGAGGAAGGAGCCGGTTCGAATCGGGTTTCCATATGGCTTCGCGGCGGCAGGACCGCGGCGAAGGCAGCGACGGCCGGTCGCGGCCCGATCAGTTGGGGCGGTTCGCCTGACCACCCTGGCTGAAGACGCGACGGAGCAGCTCGGTGGCGTTGCGGACGCCGACCTTGCGCAGGATGGCAGCACGGTAGCCTTCGACCGTTCGTGCGCTCAGCCCAAGGTGCCGGGCGATCCCCTTGTTGGTTTCGCCGATCGCCAGCCGCGCCAGCACCTGCCGTTCGCGGGTGTTGAGCGGCTCGCAGCCTGGAAGATGCAGCGGCACGTTCGAGACATCGGCCACCGCGGCGGCACGGGCAACCTCGTCAATCGCCGCGCCCATCCTGACCACGATCTCGCTGACGCGGATCGGCTTGACGATGAAATCGAAGGCGCCGTTACGAATGGCCTCGACCGCCATCGGAATCACGCCGTCCGTGGAGGTAACGAAGATCGGCGCCGGGCAGTTTTCGGCGCGGAGTTTCCGGAGAACGTCGAACCCGGACCGATCGGACAGACCGACCTCGATGAATACGCAAACCGGCTTGCGGATCCTGGCATAGGACAACAGTGCGGCGCCGCTGGCGAAGCTGATGACGGCGTAGCCTTCTTTCCGCAGCGTCTTCGTCAGAGTTTCGCGTGTCGCCGCGTCGTCGTCGACGACGAATACTTCCCCTTTGGACCCACCATTGGAAATATTTTTGGCAGTCGCATTCAACGGCATCGCAGCCACCCGGCAGCACAGATTTGGATCGATATGGTTTTGTCGCTGGCAGGTGATCGAAAGTAACGGGTCGATCCGGCTGGACTGCAATCCATGCGTCCGGCGCTCGCGCGCCGGTGCATCGGTAGTGCGATCGCGTATGTACACCCGCGCGCCCGGCCCGTTTGACCGATCGGGACGGATATTTTACATTTCGGGACATCGCCCGGAGCCTGCGGCATGACCGACCTGATTCGCAGCGCCAGCCTGATGCACTATGCGGAGATCGCCCGCGCGGCGGGACTCGAGCCGAGGGAGATGCTGCGGCAGGTCAGGCTGCCGCTGGCCTGCCTCGAGCGCACGGACCTGCGTATTGCGGTCGCCGGCGTCCGCCGGCTGCTGGAAGCCTCCGCCATCGCCTCCGGCGTCGAGGAATTCGCCCTGCGGCTGGCCGCACGCGGCGATCTCTCGACGCTCGGTCCGGTGGCGCTGGTCGTTCGCGAACAGGCCACCGTCGGCGCGGCGATCGAAGCACTGGCGCGCTACATCCATATCCAGGACGAGGCGATGCGCCTGGAGATCGCGCGTCGCGAAGATCTGGTCACCATCGTGCTGCATTTGCGCGGCGGGCATCAGCGCGCGACACGGCAGTCGACCGAACTGGCGCTCGGACGGGTCCACCGCATCATTTCCCTGCTGTTCAGCGAAAGCTGGCGGCCGCTTGAAGTTCATTTCGTCCACGCGCCGCCGCGGCGCCGCACCTACCACCGGCGGTTCTTCCGCTGCGATGTGACCTTCAATTCTGATTTCGACGCCATCGTGTGCGCCGCGCGCGACCTCGAATGGCCGATACCGACGGCCCATCCCCTGATCGCGCGCTACGTTCAGAGCCGCGTCGACGAGATCGGCGCCCGCCCGGAACGCTGGGACGGCAAGGTGCGGGAACTGGTGCGGTCGCTGCTGCCGGGCGGACACTGCACGGTCGAACACGTCGCCGAACATCTGGCGTGCGACCGCCGCACCATCCACCGCCGCCTCGAGGGATGCGGCACCAGCTTTTCCGCGATCCTGCAGGCCGAGCGCACCGACATCGCGATGCGGCTGGTCGAGGACGGCAACCGGCCGCTGAAGGAAATCGCCGAACTGCTCGGCTTCTCGGCGCAAAGCGCGATGGCGCGCTGGTTCAGCGCCTCGTTCGGCTGCAGCGTCACCCAATGGCGCCGTGGCGGCCGGCAGCGGACGCTGGCCGCCGCGACGCGGTGGTAGGTTGAGGGCGCCGCGACCCCTGCCGCGACGGCAGGGACCAAACGCCAGCGCCTGGTTAGAACACCAGCGCCTTGGCCTGCTTGACCTGCGGCAGCTTCTGCACCTTGCTGAGCACGTCAGCGGGCACAGCGCTGTCGACTTCGACCAGCGCGATAGCGTCGCCGCCCTGCTTGGTGCGGCCGAGATGGAAGGTTGCGATATTGAGCTTGGCGTCGCCGAGCAGCCCGGCGAAGGCGCCGATGAAGCCGGGCTTGTCCTCGTTGGTGACATAGATCATCGACTTGCCGAACTCGGCGTCGACGCGGATGCCCTTGATGTCGACCAGCCGCGGCTTGCCGTCGGCATAGACGGTGCCCGAGACCGAACGTTCCTGCCGCTCGGTGTTTACGGTTACCGTGATCAGGCTTTCGTAGTCGCTATGCGCAGCACGCACGATTTCGTCGACCACCATGCCGCGCTCCTTGGCGACGACCGGCGCCGAGACCACGTTGACTTCGCCCAGCATCGGCCGCAGCAGGCCGGACAGTACCGCTGAAGTGATCGCTTTGATCTTCATTTCGGCAACCTGGCCCTCATAGGTGATCTGCACCTTGGTGATGCCGGTCTCGGTGAGCTGGCCCGCGAACGAGCCGAGCTTTTCGGCAAGCTCGATGAACGGCTTCAGCTTCGGGGCTTCTTCCGCGGTGATCGACGGAAAGTTCACCGCATTCGAGATCGCGCCGGTCAGGAGGTAATCCGACATCTGCTCGGCGACCTGAAGTGCCACGTTCTCCTGCGCTTCGGTGGTGGAAGCGCCGAGATGCGGCGTGCAGATCACGTTGGGATGGCCGAACAGCACGTTCTTGGTGGCGGGCTCCTCGACGAACACGTCGAAGGCGGCGCCGGCGACATGCTTGGAATTCAGCGCGTCGACCAGCGCCTGCTCGTCGACCAGGCCGCCGCGGGCGCAATTGATGATGCGCACGCCCTTCTTCATTTTCGCAATCGCCGCCGCGTCGATGATGTTCTTGGTCTTCTCGGTCAGCGGTGTATGCAGCGTGACGAAGTCGGCGCGCTTGAGCAGATCTTCCAGCTCGACCTTCTCGACGCCGATGTCCCTGGCGCGCTCCGGCGACAGGAACGGATCGAACGCGATCACCTTCATGCGCAGGCCGAGCGCGCGGTCGGCGACGATGGCGCCGATGTTGCCGCAGCCGATCACGCCGAGCGTCTTGGCGGTGATCTCGACGCCCATGAAGCGGTTCTTCTCCCATTTGCCTGCCTGAGTCGAGGCGTCGGCCTGCGGAATTTCGCGCGCCAGCGCCAGCATCAGCGTGATCGCGTGCTCGGCGGTCGTGATCGAATTGCCGAACGGCGTGTTCATCACGATGATGCCCTTGGCGGTGGCGGCCGGAAGCTCGACGTTGTCGACGCCGATGCCGGCGCGACCGATCACCTTCAACTTCGTCGCCTTCTCGATGATCTTGGCGGTCGCCTTGGTCGCCGAACGGATCGCGAGCCCATCATAGTTGCCGATGATCTCCGCGAGCTTGTCCTTGTCCTTGCCGAGATTGGGCTGGAAATCGACCTCGATGCCGCGATCCTTAAATATCTGCACGGCGGCGGGCGAGAGCGCGTCCGAAATGAGAACTTTGGGTTTTGACATTTTGTGTTCCTCTACCCTCCCACAGGGGAAGATCGGCGCGAAGCGCTCGGATGAAGCTGCGGAGTGAATTCTTCTCCCTCTCCCCGTTCTTACGGGGAGAGGGTTGGGGTGAGGGGCATCTATCAACGGGTGCGAAACCGAGGAGCCCCTCGCCCGGAAAGAAACTTATGCCGCTTTCGGCAACGCCGCCTTGGTCTCGGCGAACGCCCAGTCGATCCACTGCGTCAGCAGAGCGACGTCGGAGGCTTCCACGGTGGCGCCGCACCAGATACGCAGGCCCGCCGGCGCATCGCGGTAGTAGGCGAAGTCGTAACCGGCGCCTTCCTTCTCCACCAGCGCGACCAGCTTCTTGGAAAAGTCCGCCTGCGCGTCAGCGGTCAGCGAGGTGATCGCGGGGTCGACGATCTTCAGGCAGACCGAGGTGTTGGAGCGGATCGACGCATCCTTGGCCAGGAAGTCGATCCACGGCGTCTTCGCCTTCCAGTCGGCCAGCGCCTTGGTGTTGGCGTCGGCGCGGGCGATCAGGGCCTTGAGGCCACCGATCGACTTCGCCCAGTTCAACGCGTCGAGATAATCCTCGACGCACAGCATCGACGGCGTGTTGATGGTCTCGCCTTCGAAGATACCTTCGTTGAGCTTGCCGCCCTTGGTCATGCGGAAGATTTTCGGCAGCGGCCAGGCCGGCTTGTAGGTCTCCAGCCGCTGCACCGCGCGCGGCGACAAGATCAGCATGCCGTGCGCGGCCTCGCCGCCCAGCGCCTTCTGCCAGGAGAACGTCACGACATCGAGCTTGGGCCAGTCGAGCGGCTGCGCGAACGCCGCCGAGGTCGCGTCGCAAATGGTGAGGCCTTCGCGATCCGCCTTGATCCAGTCGGCATTGGGCACGCGGACGCCCGACGTGGTACCGTTCCAGGTGAAGACGATGTCGGAAGCGGGATCGGCCTTGCTCAGGTCGGGAATGTCGCCATAGCCGGCATGCAGCTTGGTGACGTCCTTGAGCTTCAATTCCTTGACGATGTCACTGACCCAGCCTTCGCCGAAGGACTCCCAGGCGATGGTCGTGACCGGCCGCGCGCCGAGCAGCGACCACAGCGCCATTTCGACCGCGCCGGTATCGGACGCCGGCACGATGCCGATCTTGTAGCCGGCCGGCACTTCAAGCACTTCGCGCGTCAGCTCGATCGCAAGCTTGAGCTTGGCCTTGCCGACCTTCGCGCGATGCGAACGGCCCAGCGCTGCGTCCTTGAGATTTTGGGGATTCCAGCCGGGGCGCTTGGCGCAGGGGCCGGACGAAAAATGCGGCACATTCGGCCGCGAAGCGGGCTTCGCTACGGTCATGTTCTATCCTTCCAGATAGTGAGCCTCCCGTTGGGGGGAGGTGTCCCGCCGCGGTACATAGGGTAAACGTGCCCGACCGTCAAGGAACTTGGGGATCGGGAATTGCTCCGAGATCAGGGACAATTGATGCGCCCTCCTCCTCGGATAGCGCCGGTGGCTGCTGCTGCATCAATTCGGTCGCATCGGAAATCAGCTTGACCGCCCGCCGCCGGCTGGAAATCTTGAGGACGCTTTTATCGTCGGCGCACACGACATATTCGTTTCCGTCGCGAACGATGGAATAATTGCTCATCGAAAAATCCCCAAGCCGCCCACGCCGCCCCATGGGAAACGACGGCATAGCGGAGACGATCCGGACAGTAAATTTACGGACGCGCGCGTAGTTTATCGGTTGTTAACCGGATCGCTGAGCGGGAGACACTCGCCGCATTTCAAACGCAGGGATCGCAGAAACGTCAAAATCGGACAGTCATCCCGACATGGCTGCGCGCAAAGCCGAGCCGTTCGTAAAACCGTTGCGCATCGACGCGCGTGTGATGCGTCAGCAATTCAACCAGCTTGCAGCCCTTGCCGCGCGCTTCCGCGAGTGCCCATTGCACCAACTGTTCGCCGATACCGCGGCTGCGACATTGTCTGGCGACACGAACATCTTCGATCAGGCCGCGCGAGGCGCCCTGCGAGCTCAATCCCGGCAGGATGCAGAGCTGAAGGCAGCCGACCACGGCGCCCTCGTCGTCCTCGGCGACCACGAGCTGGATGTTCGGATCGCGCTCGAGCGTCTCGAACGCCTTGTAATAGGATTTCGGCAACGGGTCTTCGATCCGCTCGCGGGCGCCGCCGAGCGGATCGTCCGCCAGCATCGCGACAATGACACCGACGTCCTCGCGGCGGGTACGGCGGATGGTGACCTCTGAAATGACGGGCATGACTCTCTTCCGGTAAAAAATTCAGCGCACAAACGGCAGGCCGAGACTTTTCTCGGTCTCGCCGATCCATCGGCGCACGGCGGCATAGATGTCGAGATCAAAGCCGCCCTCATGCGCCACGCGCGTATAGGCCAGCAGCGAAACGTCGGCCAGCGAAACCGCGTCGCCGACCAGAAATGGCGTCACCGCGAGCTGTTGCTCCATCCGTGCCAGCGCCGCATAGCCGCGCTTGACCTTGTCAGGATCGAGATCGGAAGCCTGCTTGCCGAGATAGAACATCTGGAAGCGGCAGACGGCGATGTAGGGCTCATGGCTGTACTGTTCCCAGAACAGCCATTCGTCCATCTTGGCCTGCGCGAAAGCATCTGTTGGAATGAGGTCGCTGCCGCGGGCGAGATAGCGGATGATGGCGTTGGATTGCGCCAGCGCGCGGCCGTCGTCGAGTTCGATCGTCGGCACTTGCCCGGCGCTGTTGAGCCTGAGAAATTCCGGCGTGTGCGTCTCGCGCTTGAGCGTATCGATCGCCACCCAGGTGTAGGGCAGCGCCAGATGGTCGCACACCCACTTCACCTTCAGGCAGTTGCCCGAATTGGTATCGCCGTAGATTTTCATATCAGCCGCCTCTTGCGAGACGACAGAGCAGCAGGCGGAACCAATTCTGTCAACAGCGCGCCGCGGGCGGCGACCCGATCAGAATTTATAGCCCAGGCCCGCCCGAACGGTATTGATGCTGGTGTCTACCGCCGATGTGAAGCGGATGTATTCCCACTCCGCACGCATGAACAGGCCGCCGACCAGATTGACATCGACACCCAGGCCTCCAGAGTAGCCGTAGATGAGGTGGTTGTGCTGGACGTTCGTTGCGGTCAATGTTCCCAGCGACGTGAACGGGCCGTTTATCGTATTGCTGACGGCGTCGTGGACGACGACGGTACGCGATATGTCGGCATTGCCGAGCGCAATTCCGCCGAATGCATAAGGCAGGAAGCAGCCCCATGCGTAAGCCGCGCGTGCACGAAGCGTCATCATGTCTGAAATCGCGATCGCCGCCGATGAATCTACCGCGACATCGTGAAAAAATCCGTCGGACAATGCGGATCCGCTGACGAGCTCTTTCGACGCCAGGGACATGCCGCCAAACTTTCCGTGCATGTAGCTTGCTTCAAGACCGACGACGACGTCGGTCCATTGCCAGTTGTAGCCGGTGAAGGCGCCATAAGCCGACGCGCGCGACGACTGCTTTCCGAGACCTAGATTCCACTGCGCGACCTGCATCTCCTGGATGACGTTATGGTCAAGCAGCGCCGCCAGCATATTGGCGTTCGAACCGGAGAAGTTCTCGTCCGACGATCCGTAGCCGCCCTGCCCGCCGATATAGAACCCCTGCCAGTTCACTCGACTGGTCGACATTCCGTCGGTGACGGCGCCGCGAAGTATCGGCAGATCGGAGAGATCGGCGGCCCGCGCGCCGGCCGCTGCCCCGCACATCATCATCGCCAGCAAGATTCGACGCATCACAACGCTCCATCGCACACTCTGCACCTGGCGCTGATCATCGCCTGTTAACCTTAACCAATCGTTTTCGCAGGCTGCGATTGGCACGAACTTGTTGGAAAAGCTGCGATTGATTTTGCGTCGACCGCTGCACCGATCAGCGCATGCATCAAAAGAAAAACGGCGCGGGAAGATCCCGCGCCGTCGGCAGTCGTTAACGGATGAAAGGGCCGGATTAACCTTTGCGGATCAGCGGCTGCTGATAGACCGGCTGCGGGCTGTCGAAGTTCCAGCGCACGCCCATCTTCAGATCATGCGAGGTGATGTTCTTGAAAGTCATCGGGTTGTTGACGCCGTTGGTGCCGTCGAAGGTCTTGAGGTCGCCGGTCAGGCCGTCGCCCATGTCGAGATAGCGATAAGCGAATTCGACGGTGACGTTCGGCGTAACCTTGTAGGCGAGACCGGCGTGCAGCGCCCAGGCCAGATTCCACTTCGACACGTTGTCGCCGTAAGCGAGGCTTGCAACCGGGGGGCCGGGCGGGGTCGGGTTGCTGGAAAGGCCCGCATCGTTGAAGCCGTTGATCGCGACCCGCGCGCCACCGACGCCGGCGCCGATGAACGGGGTGATGCACCACCAGGTGCCGAGATCGACGTAGGCGTTGGCGAGAACGACCCACTCGTTCTTGGTGGCGTGATAGGTGTCCATGCCGACACCGGTCGGGAAGGTAATGCGGTCAGAGCCGTAGAACTGCGAGTTGCCGCGGTATTCACCGGTGACGTCTGCACGGAACCAGTTGTTGACGCGATAGCCGACGCCGAGGCCGTAGATGCCGGCGGTGTTGAAGTTCAGGTTCTGCACCGACGAGGTGTTGTTGACATCGAGCGCGTTGTTGAGCCGCTGGACGCGCTGGTTGCTGAAGCCGATGTCGCCGCGCAGATACCAGCCGCCGAAGTCTTCGACCACCGGGGGCGGAGCATACATCTGCGGGGGCGGCGCGATCGCCATGTCGGCCGCAATCGCGGCCTGCGACAATAAAGTGGCCGCTCCGGCGGCGATGATGAACTTAACGCTACGCATTGGCTTCGTCCTTTTGTCCGGTGAGGCTGACTACGGAGCCCTCACTTCAAAAACTCACGGTCGGACGATGCCATCAAATGTTTAAGCGGCGCTTAACCCTAATTTTTAAGGTTGATAATCTCTGACGATTTTCTCGCTGGTGCGTTTGCAGCCTGCAATTTGCTGTATTTGCGACGCCAAAAGCGGCGAAGCAGCCACACACCCTAACGATGTATTGACGGAACAGGGCGCACCGACGCGCTGTTAAGATTTTGTTGACGCGCCCGGCACCGCCGCGTGCGGCACGTCGCGCTCAGCGCGCGTATCTCGGCATCTTCGGCAGGAACACCGCGAGCAGCCCGAGCGCCGGCAGGAAGGCGCAGAGGTGATAGACAAAGGCAATGCCGGTGTGGTCGGCGAGCTTGCCGAGCACCGCGGCGCCCAGCCCGCCGATCCCGAAGGCCACGCCGAAGAACACACCCGAGATCATCCCGAAGCGATGCGGCATCAGCTCCTGCGCGAACACGATGATCGACGAGGTCGCCGACGACAGGATCAGGCCGATGAACACGGTCAACACCGCTGACCCCAACAGGCCGGCATAGGGCAGCGCCAGCGTGAACGGCAACGCACCGAGAATCGAGAACCAGATGATGTATTTGCGACCGTAGCGGTCGCCGAGCGGCCCGCCGAAGAACGCGCCGACCGCGTTGGCGGCAAGGAAGATGAAGAGATAGAGCTGGGCGGCCTGGGTCGAGACCCCGAACCTGTCGATCAGATAGAAGATGTAGTAGCTCGACAGGCTAGACACATAGAGCTGCTTCGAGAACAGCAGCGCGACCAGCACCACCAGCGCGATCTTGACGCGCCGTGCGTCCGGCGCATCCGGATGGCGCTCGACAACAGCGGATTTCTTCGTCGTGATCTGCGGCTTGTACCAGACCCCGATCCGCCACAGGATGACGATCGCCAGAAACGCGATCGACGAAAACCAGGCGATGCTCGGCTGGCCGAACGGCACCACGATCAGCGCCGCCAGCACCGGCCCCATCGACGTGCCGAAACTGCCGCCGAGCTGAAACACCGATTGCGCGAAGCCATATCGTCCGCCCGAGGCAAGCCGCGCGATCCGCGCCGACTCCGGATGAAACACCGCCGAGCCCAGTCCGACCAGCGAGGCCGCAATCAGAATGATCCCGTATTGGTGCGCGACGCTCAGCAGCAGCAGGCCGAAGAAGGTGAAGCCCATGCCGATGGAAAGCGAGAACGGCTGCGCCTTCTTGTCGGTGAAATGCCCGACCACTGGCTGCAGCAGTGACGCGGTGAACTGGAACGCCAGCGTG
Source organism: Xanthobacteraceae bacterium (assembly GCA_019748335.1). Lineage (GTDB taxonomy): Bacteria > Pseudomonadota > Alphaproteobacteria > Rhizobiales > Xanthobacteraceae > Bradyrhizobium. The sequence continues at coordinate 3,085 of JAIEPP010000099.1, read as the reverse complement.
ATCATGCCAATCTGCGCGTAGTCCAGTGCGTAGGAGTCTTTCAGGATCGGATAGACCGACGCGATCAGCGACTGCATGGTGTCGTTGAGGAAATGCGAGAAGCTGATTCCGGCCAGCACGACATAGGCCGGCCCCGCGGCGGCGGCCTTGGCGGCCAGACCTGACGTCACGCCCGGCACCACCACAGGAGCTACCAGCGCTTCCTCGGCGACGGTGACGGACTTGTTCAAGGGCGCATTCCCGGAAAATTTGCAGATGCAATGGGCATCTTCTACGACGCCGGCGCGAACGCGACCAGCGCCAAACGCCGATGGCTGCGATGCGCTAAGGCGCGCGGGCCGTGGAATACAAGCGTCTACGCTGCCGCGGCGTGACCGAGCGCGTCGCAGATCTGATCGACGACTTGCTCGACCAGGATGCGGTCGTCGCCCTCACCCATCACCCGGATCACCGGCTCGGTGCCGGAGGATCGCACCAGCAGCCGGCCGTGGCCGTTGAGGCGCTTTTCGCCGTCGACGATCGCCGACTGCACTCCGGCATGGTCGAGCGGCTTGCCGCTGCGGTAGCGCACGTTCTTGAGAATCTGCGGCAGCGGATCGAAGCGATGGCAGACTTCCGACACCGGACGGCGGAGTTTTTGCACCACGGCGAGCACCTGAAGTGCTGCGACGAAGCCGTCGCCGGTGGTGGCATAGTCGGACAGGATGATGTGGCCCGACGGCTCGCCGCCGAGATTGTAGCCCTGTTTCAGCATCTGCTCGAGCACATAGCGGTCGCCGACCGCCGTGCGCACCATGCCGATGCCCTGGCCCTCGAGAAAACGTTCGAGCCCAAGATTCGACATCACGGTGGCGACGATGCCAGGCTTGGCGAGACGGCCATCTTCCTTCCAGCTCTGCGCGATCACCGCCAGCAACTGGTCGCCGTCGACCACATGGCCGCGCTCGTCGACCAGAATGACGCGGTCGGCGTCACCGTCGAGTGCGATGCCGATGTCGGCGCGCATTTCGCGCACCTTCCTGCTCAGCGCTTCCGGCGAAGTCGAGCCGCATTCCTTGTTGATGTTGAATCCATCGGGGTCGACGCCCATCGCGACGACGTCGGCACCGAGCTCCCACAGCGCTTCCGGCACCACCTTGTAGGCGGCGCCGTGTGCGCAATCGATCACCACGCGCAGGCCGTCGAGCGAAAGTTCGCGCGGCAGCGTCCGCTTGGCGAATTCAATGTAGCGGTCATGAACGCCGTCGATGCGGCGGGCGCGGCCGAGGCTGGCGCTCTGCGCCAGATGACGGTCGATCGGCTCGTCGAGCAACTGCTCGATCTGCTTCTCGACGTCGTCGGACAATTTGAATCCCTGCGGGCCGAACAGCTTGATGCCGTTGTCCTCGAACAGGTTGTGGGAGGCGGAAATCATCACGCCGAGATCGGCGCGCATCGACTTGGTCAGCATCGCCACCGCCGGCGTCGGGATCGGGCCGAGCAGCAACACGTCCATGCCGACCGAAGTAAAACCCGCCACCATGGCGTATTCGATCATGTAGCCGGAGAGGCGGGTGTCCTTGCCGATCACGACGCGGTGACGATGGTCGCCGCGCTGAAACACCAGGCCGGCCGCCTGCCCCACCTTGAGCGCGAGCTCCGGCGTGATCAAGCCATTGGCACGGCCCCGAATCCCGTCGGTACCGAAATATTTGCGGCTCATGTAACCCCCAGCTCTTTCGGGGCTTGCTGGCCATCCCGCCAAGAATCCCCGAACGCCCTCCATCATAGCGTGCGGCGGTTATAATCCCTCAGCCGCTAAAATGGCTTCAAAAAATATGATGAATCATTACGGCCCCGGCCAGCCGCCATCTACACTTAACTCTTTGTTATAATGCGATATTTCTACCGCAAGGCGGCGCGGCGCCGACCGTTAGTCGCGCCGTTTGATGTGCTGGTCGCCCTTCGATGGCGCCGGCTGGGTGACATTGACGGCGTCGGAACCCGGAAAGGTCTCCTCCAGCCCCTCCTCCAGGGCATCGTCCAGGCGGCGCTTTTCAGCGCTATTTTCGGTGCTGGTGCCGGTTTTGGAAACCGAGCGCGATCTGGTCATGGGATGCCCTTTCCGAATGGTTGGGTATCGCGAGATGCGATTTGGCTGCGCTACCAACCATGCTAGATGACAGCACAGTTACGAAATTCAAGAAGTCCAGGACATCCAAAGGATGTCCTGGACAAGAGTCGGAGAAGGGGGCGGAACGTCGATGAAGCACATGACCTGCATTGAGGATCTGCGCCTTGAGCACCAGCGCCGCGTGCCGAAGGCGTTTTTCGATTATGCCGACCGCGGCTCCTATACCGAGGACACGCTGCGCGCCAACCACAACGACCTGCAGCAGATCAAATTCCGCCAGCGGATCCTGGTCGACGTCTCCAGGCGCGATCTCTCAACCAATATCTTGGGCGAGCCCGCCGCGATGCCGCTGATCCTGGCGCCAGTCGGCCTGCTCGGCATGCAGCATGGCGACGGCGAGATTCACGCCTGCCGTGCGGCGCAGGCCGCCGGCATTCCCTTCACCCAGAGCACGATGTCGATCTGCTCGATCGAGGACATCGCGGGCGCCGTCGACAAGCCGTTCTGGTTCCAGCTTTACGTAATGAAGGACCGCGGATTCATCAAAGAGCTGATCGAGCGCGCGATCGCCGCCAAGTGCAGCGCGCTGGTGCTGACGGTCGACCTGCAGGTCATCGGGCAGCGCCACCAGGACATCAAGAACGGCATGACCGTGCCGCCCGAATGGTCGCTGTCGAAACTGGTCGACTTCGCCACCAAGCCGGCCTGGGTCTCCGGCGTGCTGCGCGGCAAGCGCCGCACCTTCGGCAACCTCGCCGGCCATCTCAAGGTCAGCGACGACATCACCTCGCTGTCGACCTGGATCAATTCGCAGTTCGACACCTCGCTGAACTGGAAGGACATCGACTGGATCCGCAGCATCTGGCCGGGCAAGCTGATCCTCAAGGGTATCCTCGACGTCGAGGACGCCGAGCTCGCCGCCAAGACCGGCGCGCAGGCGATCGTCGTCTCCAACCATGGCGGCCGCCAGCT
>JAIEPP010000658.1 GCA_019748335.1 Xanthobacteraceae bacterium | reverse complement strand
CCGCCAGGCCGAGTTGGCCCGCGCGGTCAACGAGCGGCTGGATTCGGTGACCCACCGCGTCGGCCAGTCGATGGAAGCGACCACGCGCAACACCATGGACAGCCTCCGCGTGCTGCATGAGCGGCTCGGCATCATCGACAATGCGCACAAGAATCTAACCGACCTGACGTCGCAGGTGACCACGCTGCGCGACGTGCTCGCCAACAAGCAGTCGCGCGGCGCCTTCGGCCAGGCGCGGATGGAAGCGATCGTCCAGGACGGCATGCCGCAGGGCTCCTACGCGTTCCAGCACACGCTCTCGACCGGCAAGCGGCCGGACTGCGTGGTGTTCCTGCCCGACCAGCGACCGCTCTGCATCGACGCCAAATTTCCGCTGGAGGCGATGACCGCGCTGCATGATGCGCGGACCGATGACGAGAAGAAGTTCGCCACGCAGCGCCTGCGCAACGACGTCATGAAGCATGTCAGCGACATCGCCGAGAAATACCTGATCAACGGCGAGACCCAGGATACCGCGCTGATGTTCGTGCCGTCGGAATCGGTCTATGCCGAAATCCACGATGGTTTCGACGACGTGATTCAGAAGGCCTACCGCGCCCGCGTCGTGCTGGTGTCGCCCTCGCTGTTGATGCTGGCGATCCAGGTGATGCAGCAGATCCTGAAAGACGCGCGGATGCGCGACGCCGCCGACCAGATCCGCACCGAAGTTCTCAATCTCGGCGACGACCTCGGCCGCCTGCGCGACCGCGTGCTGAAGCTGCAGAAGCATTTTGGCGACGTCAATGAGGACGTCCGGCAAATCCTGATCTCCGCCGACAAGATCGAAAAGCGCGCCGGCCGGATCGAGGAGCTCGATTTCAGCAAACCCGACGCGCCGGTCGATGCGCCGCGCGCCGTCGAGCCGCGCACGCCGGAGTTATTCCCGCTGCCGCGCAAGCTACAGGCGGGGGAGTAGCTCCCTTCCTTCTCCCCTTGTGGGAGAAGGTGGCGCGCAAAGCGCGCCGGATGAAAGGTCTCTATCCACACGATAAATATCCACGCGTTGAGAGATAGCCCGGCTCAATCGCACTTCGCGCGATTGAGCCACCCTCTCCCACAAGGGGGAGAGGGAAGGAGGAGTCCGCGGAAGATGACAGGGGTATTTGATGACAGGTCATTTATCACCCGAATCTGCTAACACCTCCTCATGACCACTCCCGAAGCCGTTCCCCCGACATCGGCCACGCCGCAGCCCGCGCCCTCCTGGCGCGACAGCCTTGCCGTCTATCTGCAGCCTCGCGTGCTGATCGTGCTGCTGCTCGGATTTTCCTCCGGGCTGCCGCTGGCGCTGTCGGGGTCGACGCTGCTGGTGTGGATGCGCGAGTCCGGTGTCGATCTCGGCACCATCGGGCTGTTCGCGCTGGTCGGCACACCCTACACGCTGAAATTCCTGTGGGCCCCCTTGGTGGATGCGCTGCATGTGCCGCTGTTCACGCGCGCGTTCGGCCGCCGCCGCGGCTGGCTGGTGTTTTCGCAACTGCTGCTGATTGTCGCGATCCTGCTATTGGCGCTGACCGACCCTGCGCGCTCGCCGCTATACGTCGCGCTCGGCGCGCTGTTGGTCGCCACCATGTCCTCGACCCAGGACATCGTCGTCGACGCGTTTCGTGTCGAAAGCCTGCCGGAGAGCGAACAGGCTGCCGGGATGGCGTCCTATGTCGCGGCCTATCGCATCGGCATGCTGGTCTCGACCGCGGGCGCGCTGTTCATCGTCTCGGGTTTCGAGGACACCGGCATCGCGCGCAGCCAGGCCTGGACATGGGGCTATGTGGTGATGGCGTCGCTGGTGCTGATCGGCACCGTCACCGCATTGGCCGCCACCGAACCGGAACAGTCGGCCCGCGCGGAAGCCGCGACCCACGGCGAGACCGCGTTCGCCCGCGTGCTGAAGGCCGCGGTCGGCGCATTCTCCGAATTCCTGACCCGGCCCGACGCGTTGGCGGCGCTGGCTTTCGTGGTGCTGTTCAAGTTCACCGACGCGTTTTCCGGAACCATGACCGCGCCGTTCGTGATCGACCTCGGCTTCAGCCGCAACGACTATGCCGCAATCGTCAAGGGCGTGGGACTGGCCGCGACCCTGATCGGTGGTTTTGCCGGCGGCTTCGTGGCCCGGCGCTATTCACTGGCCGCGAGCCTCTGGATCGGCGGCGTGCTGCAGGCCGTCGCCAACCTGTCGTTCTCATGGCTGGCGATTGTCGGTGTCAATCAATGGGCGCTGGCGTTCGCGATCACGGCGGAGAATTTCACCAGCGCCATCGGCACCGTGATCTTCGTCGCCTATCTGTCGGCGCTGTGCCGCAACCCGCTGCACACCGCGACCCAGTACGCGCTGCTGACGGCGCTCGCGGCGGTCGGGCGGACGTATCTATCATCTGGTGCGGGCTATGTGGCAAAGGCCACGGGATGGCCGCTGTTCTTTGCTATCTGCGTCGTAGTCGCGGTCCCCAGCCTGATCCTGCTGGCCTGGCTGCAGCGCCGCGGGCATTTTGCGTCGCTGGGACCGGTCAAGGTTTGATCTTGTAGGGTGGGTTAGGCGAAGCCGTAACCCACCGAAGTCTCGCTACGCCGATGGTCCGGCGGTGGGTTACGCCTCCGGCTAACCCACCCTACGATTCCGCCGCAACCTAGTGCTTGGTCACCACGCTCCATTTGGTGACGACGGCTTCGCTCATCTGCCCGGCATCCTGCGCGCAGGCGATTTCGTCGACCTTCACCGAGATTTCCTTGCCGACGAAGCCCTTCAACTGCGTGGCCTGGGCGTCGCTATTGGTGATGAGCTGGAACGTCTCGGGACCGGTTTCGAGATTGCAGAGCCCGTTCGGCGGCGGCAGTCGGCGCGGGGCGCTGGTGACCTGGAAGCTATTGATCTTGGTGCCGCGTTTGCCGGCACGCACTTTCATGGCGCTGAGTTCTCCCGACAGCACGTCGCCGGCGTTGATCGGCTTGCCGGCTTTCGCCGGTGCGGACTCGGGTTCTGCCTTCTGCGCCCATGCGGAAGGCGCGGCCAGGGCCACGGCCATCATCATCGCAAAGCAGGGGCGTTTGCCGAATCGTCGTTTCGTCATGTCGATCAATTCCGTCTGTGATGGTTAGAACAGCGTACGCTGCCGCATCGCTGCGGATAGCGTACCTTCGTCGAGATAATCAAGCTCGCCGCCGACGGGAACTCCGTGGGCGAGCCGTGTCACCCGGACGTTGGCTTCCTGCAACAAATCCGTGATGTAATGCGCCGTGGTCTGGCCATCCACCGTGGCGTTCAGCGCCAGGATGATTTCACTGACCTGCGGATCAAGCGCGCGCGCCACCAGCGCATCGATGGTCAGATCCTGCGGGCCGACACCGTCGAGCGGCGACAAGGTCGCGCCGAGCACATGGTAGCGGCCATTGGTCGCATTCGCCCGTTCCAGCGCCCAGAGATCCGCGACATCGGCGACCACGACGATGATGGCGCCGTCGCGCCGCGGATCGGTGCACACCGTGCAGGGATTTTGCGTATCGATGTTGCCGCAGGTCTTGCAGACCTGGATCTTGTCGATCGCCACCTGCAGCGCGCCGGCCAGCGGTGTCATCAGCGCCTCACGCTTCTTGATCAGATGCAGCGCCGCGCGCCGCGCCGAGCGCGGACCGAGACCGGGCAGCCGCGCCAGCAGCTGGATCAGACGTTCGATTTCGGGGCCGGCAACCGCAGAAGCCATGTCAGGAGAGACCCAGCACTTAAGTCAAACCAAGGCCGGGCGGCAGACCGAGCCCGCCGGTCAGCGCCTGCATTTTTTCCTGCATCGCCGTCTCCGCCTTGCGCCGCGCATCGTTATGCGCGGTCACCAGCAGGTCCTCGAGCACCTCGCGCTCCTCGGCCTTCATCAGTGATGGGTCGATTTTGACGCCCTTCACTTCCATCTTCGCGGTCATGCGCACCGCGACCAGTCCGCCGCCGGAAATGCCCTCGACCTCGACGCTGCCGAGTTCTTCCTGCATCGCCTGCATCTTGGATTGCAGCTGCGCCGCCTGCTTCATCATGCCGAGAAAATCAGCCATCGTGGCTCCTTGAGGTACGTCTATCGATCAATCGTCGTCGCTGTCGGAACTCTCGGCGGGGTCTTCCCCGGTAGCATCGGATTCCGGCGGCTCGGCGGCAAGCTTGCGCACTTCGACGACTTTGGCGCCGGGAAACCGCGCCAGCACCTCCTGCACGCGCGGGTCGGCTTCCGCGGCGCGGGCGTGCTCGTTCTTCTTGACTTCGTTTTGCGAACGCAGCGTCGGCTGGCCGGCCTCGTTGGAGACGATCACAGTCCAGCGCCGCCCGGTCCATTGTTCCAGCTTGCGGGAGAGATCGTTGACCAGCCCGCGCGCGGCGTTGCGTTCCAGCGCCAGTTCCAGCCGCCCGTCCTCGATCCGGACCAGCCGCACGTCGGTCTCCAGCGCCGACTTGGTCATGATGTCGCGCTTATCGCCCGCCAGCGCCACGAGTTCCGGGAAGCTTGTGATCCGCAGCGCCGGTGCCGCAGCGGCGTCAGGCGACGGCGCCGTCATCTGCGGACGCGCGGACGCTTCCGCACCGCTCCTGGACGAAGCCTGTGTGCGCATCGGCGAAGCTGGAGATGAAGTGGACATATGTGAGGACGAACTTGACGATGCGGACGAAGCCGACGCCGAGCGCGACGACGCTGCGCTGCTGGACGCGGCCTGTGCACCGCCACCGTTCTGGTCGAGCATCTTGATCGCCTCGTCCGGCGTCGGCAGGTCGGCGACATAGGCGATGCGCACCAGCACCATTTCGGCGGCGGCCGCGGGCCGCGTCGCGGTCTGCACCTCGGTGATGCCCTTGAGCAGCATCTGCCACATCCGCGACAGCACCCGCATCGACAGTTTCGCGGCAAACTCGCGGGCGCGCACCCGCTCGGTCTCGCCAAATGCGACATTGTCGGCCGTGGCCGGCACGATCTTCACGCGGGTGACGAAATTGACGAACTCGGCAAGGTCGCTCAGCACCACCACCGGATCGGCGCCGACATCATATTGCGCGCGGAATTCGTTGAAGGCGGCGGCGATGTCGCCGCGCGCCAGCGAATCGAAGAGGTCGATGACGCGGGTCCGGTCGGCAAGGCCCAGCATCTGCCGCACCGCGTCGGCGCGCACCACGCCCGCCGCATGCGCGATCGCCTGGTCGAACAGCGACAGCGAATCGCGCACCGAGCCTTCCGCCGCGCGGGCGATGATGCCCAGCGCCTCGGGCTCGACCTCGACGCTTTCCTTTGTGGCGATGTTGCCGAGATGGGCCATCAACACGTCGGCCTCGACCCGGCGCAAGTCAAAGCGCTGGCACCGCGACAATACCGTGACCGGCACCTTTCGGATTTCGGTGGTGGCGAACACGAACTTGGCGTGCTCCGGCGGCTCCTCCAGCGTCTTCAGGAACGCGTTGAAGGCCGCGGTCGAGAGCATGTGAACTTCGTCGATGATGTAGACCTTGTAGCGGGCGCTGGCCGGCGCATAGCGCACGCTGTCATTGATCTGGCGCACGTCGTCGACGCCGGTATGGGAGGCGGCGTCCATTTCCAGCACGTCCATGTGCCGGCTTTCCATGATCGCCTTACAGTGCACGCCGAGGTCCGGCATGTGGATGGTCGGCCCCTTCACCGAACCGTCAGGCTTTTCGTAGTTCAGCGCACGGGCGAGAATCCGCGCCGTGGTGGTTTTGCCGACGCCGCGCACGCCGGTCAGAATCCAGGCCTGCGGAATTCGCCCGGTCTCGAACGCGTTCGAAACGGTGCGGACCATGGCCTCCTGCCCGATCAGGTCGTCGAAGCTGGAGGGGCGGTATTTGCGCGCCAGCACCCGGTAGGCTTTTGTCGCGTCCGGCGCGCCGCCGAGCGCAAACCCGCCACCCAGGCTTCCTTGGCCGGCGCCATCGGGATGATTGGGGGGAGCGCCAGCATCACTCATCGGTCGATCCGCAATGGGTTGTCTCTCAAGGCCGGCTTGCGGAAAGGACATGGAATCAAGCGCAAGGTACGGACCGGCCGCATCCTCGCGCGATTCGCTCGAAAAACAGGTAGGAGACTGACGAGCGACCCGATCCGGACCTCGTTAGGGCTGCTTCCTTCCGGACCTGACCCGGTTGGCGAGAGGCTCGTCCACCGCCAATCTCCCGGCCCTTATTTGGGGCCAAAAGGGCCGGAAAGCAAGCGGGGTGGCATGGCTTTCCGGGGCTTGTGCGGAAACCGGGAAAGGCATTAGTTGCCGTCATGCCCGGGCCTGTCCCGGGCATCCACGCCTTCCTTTCGTTCCCCGACAAAGAAGACGTGGATGGCCGGAACAAGTCCGGCCATGACGAGGAAATATGCATGCCCTCTGACGCCTCCGACTGGTCGCTGCACTCCCAGCTGAAAAAAGACACCATCGATATCGGCGACCTGCCGCTGTGCAAGGTGCTGGTGATCAAGGACGCGCATTATCCGTGGCTGCTGCTGGTGCCGCGCCGGGATGGCGCCTCCGAGATCATCGATCTCGACGAGGTCGCGCAGGCGCAGTTGATGACCGAAATTTCCCGGGTCGCACGGGCCCTGAAAGAGGTCACCGGATGCGACAAGCTCAATATCGCGGCATTGGGTAATCTGGTCCCGCAACTCCATGTCCATGTCATCGCACGCCGGACCAGCGATGCCGCCTGGCCGCGCCCGGTCTGGGGCGTGATGCCGCCACTGGCGCATGACGCCGAGGAAGTTCAGAATTTCATCAGCGCACTTCGCCGCAAGATCTGGTTGGGTTGAAATATGTCCGCATTCGATAAGTATCCGCTCGGGAAACCCGCTTTCGTCACCGACGTGCTCGACCGCGCCGCCCATCTGCGCGGCAACGACGAAAAACTGTTCGCGATGGAGGGCCAGCGCGATGCCCGCGCCTATGTGATCTACCGCGACTCGCTGCTGGTGAAGCAGGAGGCCGGCGGCCCGCGTCTGCTGCTCGGCATCGACGAGGCCGTCAAGCTCGGCGCCAATCCCGGCACGATCTTCTTGGGGCTACGCGACGGCGCGCCGCTGTTCGGCATGGGCATCGCGGCAACCGCCGTGGAAAAGCTGGTGGGCCGCGACGACGTCGCCGTCACCGAACTGCGCGGCATGGCGATGCAGGGCCTGGCTCCGGTCGAGCAACTCTCCGCGATCGCGATGGCCAAATCGATGGTGACCTGGCATCAGCGCCACGGCTTCTGTGCCAATTGCGGGACCCGAACGGCGATGAAAGAAGGCGGCTGGAAGCGCGAGTGCCCGAGCTGCAAGGCCGAACATTTTCCGCGCACCGATCCGGTCGTGATCATGCTGGTCACGCATGGCGACCGAATCCTGCTCGGCCGGCAGAAGCAGTTCATGCCCGGGATGTATTCCTGCCTTGCCGGATTCGTCGAGGCGGCCGAGACCATCGAGGACGCCGTCCGCCGCGAGATTTTCGAGGAAAGCGGAATCCGCTGCACCGACGTGACCTATTACATGACGCAGCCCTGGCCCTATCCGTCGTCGCTGATGATCGGATGCACCGCCCGCGCCACCACCGAAGATATCGTCGTCGACCGCGTGGAACTCGAGGACGCGCGCTGGTTCAACCGCGCCGAGGTGGCCCTGATGCACAAGCGCGAGCATCCCGACGGCCTGTTTGCGGCCCATCCCTTCGCCATCGCCCATCACCTGATCGGGCTATGGCTGCATAAGGGAACCGCCGTCAGCGCATAGCGGGAACCGGACGATGGACCAGTCGGTTAACTCCGGACCCAGGTTCCGGCACAAAGCGGAGCCCGCATGACGGATCCCCGGATGAACTTTCAGAATAAAGCGCCCAAAATACCGCCACGTATTCTCTGCATCGGCATGCCGGTGCGCGACCTGACCTTTCGCGTCAGCGGCGTTCCCGCCCGCGGCTCGAAGGAAAACGCCACCCATTTCGAGGAAATCTGCGGCGGCAACGCGCTCAACGCCGCGATCGGCATCGTGCGCCTCGGCGGCCGCGCCTCGGTCTGCGGGCCGATGGGCGACGTCAAGGAAACCTCCGCGCGCTATATCTTCGACAAGCTGGCGCATGAGGGCATCGAGACCAAACACATCGTGCACATGCCGGGCCTGGTGACGCCGATCTCGGCCATCATGATCGATCCGACCGGCGAGCGCACCATCGTCACGTTCCGCGATCCGGAACTGTGGAAGGTCAGCCTGCCGCCGACCGAAACGCTGCTGGACGACTGCGACGCCATCCTCACCGAGAGCCGCTGCGCCGAATTCTGCACGGATCTTTGCGCCGAGGCCGTCCGGCGCGGCATTCCCGTCATTGTCGACGTCGATCGCGCGATGTCGCTGCGTGAGGGCCTGCTGAACGCGTCCTCGCATCTGGTATTCTCGAGCGAACCGCTGCAGGAGACCGCTGACATCGCCGACGATGCCAAGGCGCTGCACAAGATCGCGAAACTGACCAAATCCTTTCTGGCGGGCACGCGCGGCCCGCAGGGCACCGTCTGGCTGGACGAGAACGGCGCCATCCAGGAGACGCCGGCTTTCCACGTCCACACCGTGGACACCTTGGGCGCCGGCGATGTGTTCCATGGCGCCTTTGCGCTCGCCATCACCGAGAAGCAGGAATTGCGGCAGGCGCTCCGATTCGCCTCCGCCGCCGCCGCGCTGAAATGCACCCGGTTCGGCGGCGCCTTCGCGGCCCCGCAACGTGCTGAAGTTGAAGCGCTTTTAAGCCAAGCCCAGGGCGCCGATCCGGCCCGAACGGCCCCACAGTGAGGCTTGCATGAGAAGAATTTTCTATATATGAGGTAGATCAACCCATACTATGGAACAATCTTCTCATGACCGACCTCGCCGTTCAGCTCCCTGAGGCCAACCGCCGCCTCGACGCCATCGACCGCAAAATCCTGACCGTGCTGCAGGAGGATGCCTCGCTGTCGGTGGCCGAGATCGGCGACCGCGTCGGCCTGTCATCCACGCCATGCTGGAAGCGGATCCAGCGGCTGGAGGCCGATGGCGTGATCCTGCGCCGGGTTGCCCTGGTCGACCAGAACAAGATCGGCCTGGGTATTTCGGTGTTCGTCTCGGTCGAGAGTTCGGATCATTCCGAGGCCTGGCTGAAAACCTTTGCCGGCGCCGTCAGCGCCATGCCCGAGGTGATGGAATTCTACCGGATGGCCGGCGACGTCGATTACATGCTGCGCGTCGTGGTCGCGGATATGGCGGCCTATGACGTGTTCTATAAAAAGCTGATCAGCGCCGTGCCGCTGAAGAACGTCACCTCGCGCTTTGCGATGGAGAAGATCAAGTCGGTCACCGCGCTGCCGGTGCCGGCGGCGTAAAGGACTGTCGTCACCCGCGAATGGGGTGACCCAGTATCCCAGAGACGCCTGAGATTGAATTGAATCGAGAAGCTGCGGCGTACTGGATGCCCCGCCTTCGCGGGGCATGACGCCGGGCGGCGGGGCGAGGTTAGAGCAACCTCAAATCTTCTGGTTATATTCGCCGACTTCAGGATGGGTGCGCAGCACCGAATCCATCGCCTCGAACAGGTCGCGCATCCTTACCTCGCTGACGGGGCTTTCGACTACGACCACCAGTTCCGGCTTGTTCGACGAGGCCCGCACCAGGCCCCAACTGCCGTCCTCGACGGTGACGCGCACGCCGTTGACGGTGACGAGGTCACGGATGTTTTGTCCCGCAACCTTGCCGCCGTTCTTCTGCAGCGCTTCGAAATGCTTCACCACGGCATCGACGACGCCGTATTTGGTCTCGTCGGCGCAGTGCGGCGACATCGTCGGCGACGACCAGGTCTTCGGCAGCGCGTCTTTCAGGTCCGCCATCGACTTGCCGGGCGCGCGATCCAGCATCTCGCAGACCGCGATCGCCGAAACCAGGCCGTCGTCATAGCCGCGGCCATACGGCTTGTTGAAGAAGAAGTGCCCGGACTTTTCGAAGCCGGCCAGCGCGCCGAGTTCGTTGGTGCGGCGCTTCATGTAGGAATGGCCGGTCTTCCAGTAAGTGGTGTGGGCGCCCTGCTGCTGCAGCACCGGATCGGTCACGAACAATCCGGTCGATTTCACGTCGACGACGAATTGCGCGTTCTTGTGGATCGCCGACATGTCCCGCGCCAGCATCACCCCGACCTTGTCGGCGAAGATTTCCTCACCGGTATTGTCGACCACGCCGCAGCGGTCGCCGTCCCCGTCGAAACCCAAGCCGACGTCGGCCTTGTGCGCGAGCACCGCATCGCGGATCGCGTGCAGCATCTCCATGTCTTCGGGGTTCGGATTGTATTTCGGGAAGGTGTAATCGAGCTCGGTGTCGAGCGGGATCACCTCGCAGCCGATCGCTTCCATCACCTGCGGCGCGAACGCGCCGGCGGTACCGTTGCCGCAGGCGACCACGACCTTCAGCTTGCGCTTCAGCCTGGTGCGCCCGGTGAGATCGGCGATGTAGCGCGCGGGGAAATTCTCATGGAATTGATAGGCGCCGCCGGCCTTGTTGTTGAACGCGGCATTGAGCACGATTTCCTTCAGCCGCGTCATTTCGTCGGGGCCGAAGGTGAGTGGACGGTTGGCGCCCATCTTGACGCCGGTCCAGCCATTGTCGTTATGCGACGCGGTCACCATCGCGACGCAGGGCACGTCGAGCTCGAACTGCGCGAAATAGGCCATCGGCGTCACCGCCAGCCCGATATCATGCACCTTGCAGCCCGCCGCCATCAGGCCTGACATCAGCGCGTATTTGATCGAGGCCGAATAGCTGCGAAAATCGTGACCGACGACGATCTCCTGCTTGACGCCGAGTTCCGCGATCAGCGCGCCGAGCCCCATGCCCAGCGCCTGAATGCCCATCAGGTTGATTTCCTTTTCGAACAGCCAGCGCGCGTCATATTCGCGGAAGCCGGTCGCCTTCACCATCGGGGCGGATTCGAAGGCATAGGTGTTCGGAACCAGCGCGGGTTTCGGCTTCGGAAACATCAGACAACCTGTCGTAAAAGATTAAGCCAGCACCGCAGCCTTAGCGGATGCATCGGCGCAGCGATAGGCGGGACCGGCGCCTTGTGACGGTTAATTGCGGCGGATTGGTAACCGGTAAACCTTACTGCTCCAGCACCATCTTGCCGTTGGCATATTCGTAGCGCTTCAGCTTCGACAGGAACGACAGGCCGAGCAGGTTTTCCGACAGCGCGGTGTCCGGCAGCACCATGGCATCGACGTCGCGCACCACGATGCCGCCGAGTTCGATCACGGCGAGCCGCGTGCGTGCGGCCTTGATGGTTCCGTTGGCGGTAGAGACAGTCGCATTGTAGTCGCCGCGCGCGGGGCGCAGGCCGAACCGTGCCGCGGACTTCTCGTTCAGCGCCACCATCGAGGCGCCAGTATCGACCATGAAATCGACGCGCTGGCCGTCGATACGTCCGTCGGTCCGGAAATGACCGCGGGCATCGCGCGGAATGCTGAGGCTGCGGCCGGAGGCTTGCGCCACCGTTTCGGTGGACAGCTGCTGTCGCGGCGCCGCGGTGGCGGAAGCCGCCGCCGGCGTCATCTTGTCCGCCATCTGCGCCATGAAGGTGCCGAGACCGATCAGGATGGCGGCAAGGATCATCAAGTTACGCATTACGCCACATACTCGCTTCCGGGGCCGCGATATCACCACGGCAGCCGCCAAGCCGCGACTAACAGCGCCGGCCGGCGCCGCCATTTTGGCGAAAAGGATGAGTGAAGCGTTAACGGCGGTGAGGATTCACGTCCCGCGCGGCTTGACCCGCCGGGTCGGCAGGGCGCTGGCGGGATCTTCCGGCCAGGGATGCCGGGGATAGCGGCCGCGCAGATCGGAGCGGACCGCGGCATAGCTGCCGCGCCAGAACCCCGGCAGGTCGCGCGTCACCTGCACCGGACGCTGCGCCGGCGACAGCAGTTCCAGCACCAGCGGCACCGCGCCCTTGGCGATCGAGGGATGCGTGTTGAGCCCGAACAGTTCCTGCAGCCGGACCGCAATGGTCGGCCCCTGCTCGGCTTCATAGTCGATCGCCAGCATGGTGCCGGTCGGCGCCTCGAAATGCGTCGGCGCTTCGCGTTCCAGCCGTGCGCGCAAGTCCCACGGCAGCAGCCCCATCATCGCGTCGGAGAGATCGCCCGGTGAGAACTCCTTCAGCGAAATCTTTTCGTAGAGCGCAGGCACCAGCCAGTTTTCGGATGCGGCCGCGAGTGCCGCGTCGGAGAGATCAGGCCAGCTATCGCCTTCCGCTTTGCGCAGGAACATGACCCGGTCGCGCCATTGTTGCAGCGCTTTCGACCACGGCAATTTGTCGAATCCGACGGCGATCAGGCCCGCGGCAAAAACCCGCGCGGTCTCGGCCGACGGCGACAGCGCCATCGGCGCTTCCGACAGCGTGATCGCGTGCAGGGTCCGCTTGCGGCGCCCGCGCAGCGCCATCGCGCCTCGATCGAACGAAATCTCCTCGGTGTTTTCGATCTGGTCGGCGAAGCGCAGTTCGATGTCGGCCTGCGCAATCGATGCCGCCAGCAGAATGCGCCCCTGCGCGGCGGTGCCGGTCAGTTCGCCGACCGCGATATAGGGCGCTCGCGCCAGTGCCGAGGTCTGCTCGACGGCGGCGCCGCGGCCATTGGCGAGCACGAAACTGCCATTGCCGCGGTTGCGCGCGACCCGGTCCGGAAAGGCAAGGGCCAGCATGATGCCGGTACTTAGCTCCCCTCCCCCTTGCGGGGTCCGAGGCGAGCGAAGCTCGCTCTCGAGGTTGGGGGTGGGGGTGGCGGCATCGGCAGTCTTTGCTGAGTACCCCCCTCCCCGACGCTCCCCCGCAAGGGGGGAGGGAGAAGCAAGAGATTTCTCGGTGGAAGCCACCTGCGAGGCCCAGCGCTGCGCCAGGCTGCGCGCGCTCGAGGCGCGCTGCGAGCGGTCGCGGCGGAACTGGTCGAGCCTGACATCGAGATCGACGCTGTCGCCGCCCAGCCCGCGCTCGGTCAGGATGGCGGCGATCTCGGCGGCCTCCTCGCCGGCCCCGAGCCGATGCGAATCCACGATCATCCGCGCCAGCCGCGGCGGCAGCGCCAGCGCGCGCAGGCTCCGGCCTTCCGCCGTGATGCGGCCGTCGGAATCGAGCGCACCGAGTTCGCTGAGGAGACTGTTGGCTTCCTTCAAGGCCGGCGCAGGAGGCGGATCGAGGAATGCCAGCGCGGCGGGATCGCTGACGCCCCATTGCGCGAGGTCGAGCACCAGCGAGGACAGATCGGCCGAGAGAATCTCCGGCTGGGTATAGGCCGCGAGCGAGGCGGTTTGCGGTTCGTCCCAGAGCCGGTAACATACGCCGGGCTCGGTACGGCCGGCGCGGCCACGGCGCTGATCGACCGCGGCGCGCGAGGCCCGCACCGTCTCCAGCCGCGTCAGGCCGATATCGGGCTCATAGCGCGGCACCCGCGCCATCCCGGAATCGACGACAATGCGGACGCCCTCGATGGTCAGCGAGGTCTCGGCAATCGAGGTCGCCAGCACCACCTTGCGCTGACCCTTCGGCGCCGGTGCGATGGCGCGGTCCTGCACGGCGGCATCGAGCGCGCCGAACAGCGGGACGATCTCGATGCTGGCATCGTGAACCCGCTCGCTGAGGAAATTCTGGGTGCGGCGGATTTCGGCGGCCCCTGGCAGAAAGGCCAGCACCGAGCCGGGATCGGCGCGCAGCGCGGTCGCGATGGCGTCGGCCATCTGCCGCTCCAGCGGCGCATCGGGCTTGCGGCCGAGATAACGGGTCTCGACCGGAAAGGCGCGGCCCTCGCTGGCGACGACCGGCGCATCGCCCAGCAATTTGGCGACCCTGGCGCCGTCGAGCGTCGCCGACATCACCAGAATGCGCAAATCCTCGCGCAAGCCGGTCTGCGCATCCCGCGCCAGCGCCAGACCCATATCCGCATCGAGCGAGCGCTCGTGAAACTCGTCGAACAGCACCGCGGCAACGCCGTTCAATTCCGGGTCGTCGAGAATCTGCCGCGAGAAAATTCCCTCGGTGACGACCTCAATCCGGGTCGCGCGCGAAATCTTCGAGCCGAACCGAACGCGATAGCCGACGGTCTCGCCGGCGCGCTCGCCGAGCGTTTTCGCCATCCGCTCGGCACTGGCGCGCGCCGCGATCCGGCGCGGCTCCAGCATGATGATCTTCTTAGCCCCAAGCCAGGGCGCGTCGAGCAGCGCCAGCGGCACCCGCGTGGTCTTGCCGGCGCCCGGCGGCGCGACCAGCACCGCGGCGTTGTGGCTTGCAAGCGTGCGTGCGAGTTCGTCGAGCACGACGTCGATCGGGAGGGGTGTGTCGAAAGTGCGAGGCACGGTTTCACCACGTCGTCATGCCCGGGCTTGACCCGGGCATCCACGTCTTTCTTCAGCGGCAGCAAACAAGACGTGGATGGCCGGGACAAGCCCGGCCATGACGGAAAACTGGGATAGTTGCTCGAAAGCCGATCAAAGCCCCGGCTCGACGCCCCGGCCGACGCTCTCGTAAATGAAGCCGTGGGCGGCCATGTCGTCGGCGCGGTAGATGTTGCGGAGGTCGACCACGACCGGCTGCGCCATCACGCTCTTGATGCGGTCGAGGTCGAGTGCGCGGAACTGCACCCACTCGGTCACGATCACCAGCGCGTCGGCGCCGCGCACGCACTCGTAGGGGTCTTCGCAATATTCGATATCCGGCAGTTCCTTGCGCGCCTGTTCCATGCCGACCGGATCGTGGGCGCGCACGATGGCGCCCATGTCGAGCAGCCCCGTAACCAGCGGAATCGACGGCGCCTCGCGCATGTCGTCGGTATCCGGCTTGAAGGTCAGGCCCAGCACCGCCACGGTCTTGCCGCGCAGATTGCCGCCGACCGCGTTGGCGACCTTGCGCGCCATCGCGCGCTTGCGGTTGTCGTTGACGCCAAGCACGGCCTCGACGATGCGCAGCTGCACATCGTGATCGAGCGCGATCTTCACCAGCGCCCGGGTATCCTTCGGAAAGCAGGAACCGCCGAAGCCGGGTCCGGCATGCAGGAACTTGGAGCCGATGCGGTTATCGAGACCGATGCCGCGCGCGACCTCCTGAACGTTGGCGCCGACTTTTTCCGAAAGGTCGGCGATTTCGTTGATGAAGGTGATCTTGGTGGCGAGAAAGGCGTTGGCGGCATACTTGATCAGTTCGGCGGTGCGCCGCGCCGTGAACATCAGCGGCGCCTGGTTGAGCGACAGCGGGCGGTAAATATCGCTCATCACCTTGCGGGCGCGCTCGTCGGAGGTGCCGACGACGATGCGATCCGGAAACTTGAAATCGCGGATCGCCGCACCCTCGCGCAGGAATTCCGGATTGGAAGCTACCGCGACATCGGCCGCCGGATTGGCTTCGCGAATCAACCGCTCGACTTCGTCGCCGGTGCCGACCGGCACGGTCGATTTGGTGACGACCACGGTGAAACCGGACAATGCGGTCGCAATTTCCTTTGCCGCGGCGTGCACGTAGGTGAGGTCGGCATGACCGTCACCGCGACGCGACGGCGTGCCGACCGCGATGAACACCGCATCGGCTTCCGCAACCGGCCCGGTCAGGTCGGTGGTGAAGTCGAGCCGCTTGGCCTTGACGTTGGAGGCCACCAGCGCATCGAGACCGGGTTCGAAAATCGGGATCTCGCCCCGAAGCAGCGCGGCGATCTTGCCGGCATCCTTGTCCACGCAGGTGACCTGGTGGCCGAAATCGGCAAAGCAGGCGCCGGACACCAGCCCCACATAGCCCGTGCCAATCATGGCAATTCGCATGAATCAAACCCGCTCTTGATGGTTAACGACTCTTTAGATTTGCGTCCGCCTCTTAAAACATTTGTCGGCAAAGGGGAAACCGGAAAAGGCAAAAGAAACCGGCATATCCTTTGTATGGATAAAGGGGAAAGAAACAGAACCGGCCGATAATGCCGCCGCAGCCGTCCGGAACGAGACAATGATGACACTAAACGGAACATCGGCCATGTCAGAACGTCCCGCGTTTGCAGGGGGATCGGCGCTGCCCAGCCGAATCGACTGGGTCGATTATGCCAAGGGCATCTGCATCATCATGGTGGTGATGATGCATTCGGTGCTCGGCGTCGAAGCCGCCGCCGGCCAGACCGGATTCATGCATCTCGTCGTGATGTTTGCCAAACCGTTCCGGATGCCGGATTTCTTCCTGATTTCGGGGCTTTTCCTCTCGGTCGTGATCGACCGCGACTGGCGCACCTATCTCGACCGCAAGGTAGTCCACTTCGCCTATTTCTACGTACTGTGGGTGACGATCCAGTTCGGCTTCAAGGCGCCGTCGTTTGCCGCCGAATCCAGCTGGCTCCATGTCGGCTACCTGTATCTGGAATCCTTCATCGAACCGTTCGGCACCCTGTGGTTCATTTATCTGCTGCCGATCTTCTTCGTCGTCACGAAACTGTCACTCCGGATCCCGCCGCTGGCGATCTGGCTGGTGGCGGTTGCGCTCGAGATGACGCATGTTGCGACCGGCTGGACCGT
>JAIEPP010000452.1 GCA_019748335.1 Xanthobacteraceae bacterium | reverse complement strand
GGCTCTTGCCGCGCGGACCGCGATCCGCTCGATATCGTCGGGCGCGCAGGTCGTCGTGCAGATCAGCGCCGGACGGGCAGGACGTTGTTCGAGTTCGCCGAGCAGCGCCTCGACCTGCGCGCTGTCATACACCGCGATGACGATCACGCGCGAACGGCTGGCGAGATCGGTCACCGATTCCGCCAGCTCTCCACCAATATTCTTGAGTTGCTCGCACCTGATCGGATCGATATCGAAGCCGATCACGGCAACCCCAGAGTCGGTCAATCGCTCCGCCAGCGCCGTGCCCATCAGACCGAGCCCGATGACTCCAACCGGCGTGTCTCGTGGCATCCTATTTCGCTTCGATGCCGGCGGCCTTGGCCGCTTCCGTCCATCGCGTGATTTCGCTGTTGATGAAACCGCCGAACTCGGCCGGCGGCATCGTCGAGACGATCATGCCGAGGCCGGCAAGCTTGTCACGCGTTGCCGGGGCCGACAGGATTTTCTGGCTCTCGGTGTAGAGCTTGTTGACGATGGGCGCCGGTGTATTCGCCGGCGCCACCAATCCGTACCAGATCGTGGCCTCGAAGCCAGGCATGGCTTCGGCCAGCGGCGGCAAATCCGGCGTCAGCTCGTTTCGCGTCGGCGACGTTACCCCGATGCCGCGGAGCATGCCGCCCTGCATCTGCGGGATCGCCACCGAGAAATCGGCAAAGGCGAGGTCGATTACGCCCGCGATCACGTCGGTGACGGCCAGCGGCACGCCGCGATACGCCGCCGATACGATCGACATGCCGCCGCGGGATTGCAGTTGCGCGTTCGAGATCTGCGATGCGCCGGAGCCGTAACCCGCGGTCATGTTCGGATGCGTCTTGGCGTAGGCCATGAACTGCGGCAGGTCCTTGGCCGGGAAATTCGGGTTCACCAGCAGCACCATCGCCGTGGTCACGGTGCGGATGACAGGCGTAAAATCCTTCGCCGGGTCGTAGGGAAGATTCTTCAGCATCGCGACGTTGCTGGCCTGGGTGGTGTTGGTTCCCATCAGCAGGGTGTAGCCGTCGGGCTGGGCGCGCGCGACTTCCTGGGCGCCGAGGCTGCCGAGCGCGCCGCTGCGGTTCTCGATCACGACGGTTTGGCCCAGCGCTTCCTGTAACTGCTGTCCGAGCAGCCGCGCCACCTGGTCGGGCCCGGCGCCGGCGGGGAACGGCACGATGATCTTGATCTGCCGCGACGGATAGTCGTCGGCAGCGTGGACCTGCGGCCCGGCAAGGCCGAACAGGACGGTAGCGGCAACCATACCCAGGGACAGTTTCATCGCGTGCTCCCGATATTCTACAGCGGATCTCTCCGGATCGTTCCAAACTTTATACGGACAAATGGAGCTGCGGCAAGGACAATGAGGCGGAAAAGACTATCTCTGTTCAATCCAGCCTGTATATTTGACCGTATAAATAAGCAGCGGGGAGGTCAGAACGTGGACACCAGCGAAATGTATGAGCGCGGTTTGCGCCGGCGCAAGGCGATGTTCGGCGAGGCCGATGTCGAGAAGCGGATGGCGGCCGCCGGCGAATTCGGCGCGCCGCTGCAGAACATCATCAACGCCTATGTCTATGGCGACGTCTGGGAGCGATCGGGGCTATCAGGCGATATCCGCAGCCTGGTGATGCTGGGGATCACGGCGGCCAGCGGCAAGCCGGCCGAATTCCGCGTCCATGCCAAGGGTGCGCTGGCAAACGGATGCACCAAAGAGCAGGTGCAGGACGTGCTGCTGCTGGTCGCGATGTATTGCGGCGTGCCGGCCGCGATCGAGACCAACCGCATTGCCGCGGAAATATTCGGCGAAACGCCGGCTTCCGATCCGGCGGCCAAAGCATAGCGCATGCAGATGAAACCCGTTCCGACCATTGACGCCCACCATCACATCTGGCGGCTGAGCGATCTGCCCTGGCTTTCGGGGCCGCAGGTGCCGCGCATCTTCGGGCCGTACCAGCCGATCTGCCGCGACTATCCGATCGCCGAATACCGCGCCGACACTGCGGGCTGCGACGTCGTCAAGTCGATCTACATCCAGACCAACTGGCCCGCGGGCCAGAGTCTTGACGAGGCGCGCTGGGTGCAGTCGGTCGCCGACGAGACCGGCTGGCCGCATGCCAACGTCGCGCACGCTGACCTCGCCGATCCCGACGCCGGTTCATTGCTCCGGCGTCTGGCCGACTTGCCGGCCACGCGCGGCATCCGCCAGCAACTGCATTGGCACGAAAATCCGCAATATCGTTTTGCGCCGCGGCCCGACGTCATGAAGGACGCCGACTGGCGCCGCGGGCTGGCGCGGCTTTCCGATCACGGCCTGTTGTTCGAACTGCAGATTTTTGCCAGTCAGATGCTTGACGGCGCCGAGTTGGCGCGGTCGTTCCCGGATACGGTGTTCGTGCTCGAACATGCCGGTATGCTGGAGGACATGTCGCCGGCGGGCTGGCAACTCTGGCGCCACGGCATGGCCGCGCTGGCGCAATGCCGCAACGTCAATGTCAAACTCTCGGGGCTCGGCACCTTCGTGCACACCTGCCGCGATGATGTGATCGGACCGATCGTCAGGGAGACCGTCGCCTTGTTCGGCGCCGACCGCTGCTTGTTCGGCAGCAATTTCCCGATCGAGAAGCTGTGGACGGATTATGTCACGCTGTATCGGACGTTCCGGGAAGCGATCGCGGATCTCAGTGAAACAGACCAAGCCTCTATCCTGCACGATACCGCGGCGCGGCTGTACCGGATCTGATCGGCTACCTCGTCGTCATTGCGAGCGCAGCGAAGCAATCCATTCTTTCTTAGCGTGGCGAGATGGATCGATTCGCTGCGCTCGCAATGTCGGTTGAAAGAGCGCGTCAGGTTCCCTCAATCATTCGCTTCCGGCGGCAGGAAATTCACTTCATGCTCGGCCGAGATGCGGACGATTTCGGCGACGTCGGTCAGGTTGTGTAACTGGTTGAACAGCGCCTCCAACCTTTGCGTCGGCGAAACCCAGAACAACGCCCGGGCCGGCTTGTCGGACTTGTTGAAATAGCCGTGCGGAATGCCGCGCGGCAATCGGGCGAGGTCGCCGGCTTTGGCCTGTACCCAGACGCCGTCGAGCTTGAGGTCGAGGATGCCCTCCTGGACCAGGATGAATTCGTCCTGGGTCGGATGGATATGCACCGGCACGAACTGGCCGGGATCGCTGTTGGTCTCGAACGCGAAGGTCGAGTCGGTGACGGCCTTGGGGAAATAGACCTGCCCGAGGATGTTCCAGGTCTTGCCGGAATATCCGGTGCCGTTCTGCGTGATGCCCTTTTCGAGCGCCGCCATGCTGTTGATCCCTTCCATGCTGCAGGGTGAAGGCTAGCCCCGGGCGGCCTTCTGTCAAGCGTAGAGCGAGGCTTCCTTGCAATTGTTTGAAGTTTAAAATATATGCTGAAGCGTTCTTTCGCGGGAGGCCAACGAATGTCCAAGCTTTCGCGTTCCTCCCATGCGCTTGTCACCGGTGGCGGGCGCGGCATTGGGCGAGCGATCGCCGCGGCGCTGACGGAGGCGGGGGCCGTCGTCACCGTCGTCGGCCGCAATCGTGCCACGCTTGATGAGGCCGTTGCGGCGGGGGCCGCGCAATTCGCAGAAGTGGCCGATGTCGCCGATCAGATTTCCATCAGGTCGGCGATCGCCGTCGCTGCTGCGCGGCGGCCGATCGACATTCTGATTGCCAATGCCGGGGCCGCGGAGTCGGCACCGTTCGGTCGCTCCGATGCGGCGTTGTTCCAGCGCATGATGGACGTCAATTTCATGGGCGTGGTCCATGCCACGCAGGCGGTGCTGCCCGGGATGCTCGAGCGCCGCCGCGGCCGGGTTGTCGCGATTGCGTCGACGGCGGGCCTCAAGGGTTACGCTTACGTCAGCGCCTACAGCGCGGCGAAGCATGCGGTGATCGGCCTCGTCCGTTCGCTGGCGCTGGAGACGGCGAAGAGCGGCGTCACCGTCAACGCAGTCTGTCCTGGTTTCACCGAGACCGATCTGCTGGAAGGCTCGATCGACAACATCATCAAGAAGACCGGCCGCAGCCGGGAGCAGGCGATATCGGAACTGTCGAAGCACAATCCGCAAGGGCGGCTGGTCGCGCCGCAGGAAGTCGCCGACGCCGTGCTGTGGCTGTGCGGCGAAGGAGCCAACGCCATCACCGGACAGGCGATCGCAGTTGCCGGCGGAGAGGTCTGACCGGCCGTAGATAACAATGACGCACTTCAGGGAGAACCCATGAGCAGAGCCGCCAATCCCGTGACGCTGCCGCTGGCCGATTACTCGCCGAGGCATTTTCTGCTGGCCGTTGTCGGCGGCGTCGCTACCGTGACGCTCAACCGCCCGGAGCGAAAGAACCCGCTGACGTTCGAAAGCTACCGCGAGCTCACCGATTTCTTTCGTGCCTGCGCGATGGACGATGAGGTGAAGACCATTGTCGTATCGGGCGCCGGCGGAAATTTTTCGTCCGGCGGCGACGTGTTCGAAATCATCGGGCCGCTGGTGCAGATGGATACCAAGGGCCTGACCGCCTTTACCCGCATGACCGGCGATCTGGTCAAGGCGATGCGCGCCTGTCCGCAGCCGATCATAGCCTCCGTCGAAGGCATCTGTGCCGGCGCCGGCGCCATCATCGCGATGGCTTCGGATCTCCGTCTGGCGGCCACCGGCGCCAAGGTTGCGTTTCTCTTCAACAAGGTCGGCCTCGCCGGCTGCGACATGGGCGCCTGCGCGATGCTGCCGCGCATCATTGGCCAGTCGCGAGCCTCGGAACTGCTCTATACCGGCCGCTTCATGACGGCGGAGGAGGGCGAGCGCTGGGGCTTCTTCTCCAGGATCGTGACGCAGGACGCTGTGCTGGCACAGGCGCAGCTGCTGGCGAAGCAGATTTGCGAAGGTCCCACCTTCGCCAATACCATGACCAAGCGTATGCTGGCGATGGAATGGGCGATGTCGGTGGAGGAGGCGATCGAGGCCGAAGCGGTCGCGCAGGCGTTGTGTATGACCACGGAAGATTTTGCCCGCGCGTTCGAGGCGTTTTCCAACAAGCGGACGCCGGCGTTCCAGGGGAATTGAAGTCGGTTGATACGTCATCTTGAGGTGCGAGCGCTTGCGAGCCTCGAAGGATGACAGGGAGAGGTGCTCGTAGCTCATCCTTCGAGACGCCGCTTCGCGGCTCCTCAGGATGACGTTGTGAAGGAGGCTTGCATGAAGATCGCGATCATCGGCGGCGGACCGGCCGGTCTTTATGCCGCGATCCTCCTGAGGAAGCAGCGGCCGCAGGCCGAGATCACGGTCTATGAGCGCAACCGCGCCGACGACACGTTCGGTTTCGGCGTGGTGTTCTCCGACGCGACGCTGGATAATTTCGAAAAACAGGATTCGCCGAGCTACCGCCGCATTACCCAGGAATTCGCCTATTGGGACGACATCGCCGTGCATTTTCGCGGCACCGTCCATCGCGTCGGCGGCAACGGCTTTTGCGGCTGCTCGCGCCGGATGCTGCTGCTGATCCTGCAGGAGCGCGCCCGCGAACTCGGTGTGACGCTCGAGTTCGAAACCGACGTTGACGACGAAGCCCGTTTTGCCGATGCCGATCTCGTCGTGTTGGCGGACGGCATCAACAGCCGCTTCCGCGACAGATACGCTGATCATTTCCAGCCCGAAGTAGACCTGCGCTCCAACAAGTTCGCCTGGATGGGTTCGACCCGGCCATTGGATGCCTTCACCTTTATCTTTCAGGAGACCGAGTGGGGGCCGTTCATCGCGCATGCTTACCAATACGAGGCCGGCCGCTCGACCTGGATTTTCGAGACCGATGCTGAGACATTCGCACGGGCCGGGCTCGAAGGATTGAGCGAACGGCAATCGGCCGATCGTATGGCCGATATCTTTGGGTGGTTCCTCGAGGACCATCCGCTGCAAACCAACCGTTCGATGTGGCGCAATTTTCCGATGATCCGCAGCCGACGCTGGGTCAAGGGCAACATGGTGCTGCTCGGCGACGCCAAGGCGACCGCGCATTTCTCGATCGGCTCGGGCACCAAGCTGGCGATGGAAGACGCGATCGCGCTTAGCGATGCGATGGCCCAGGCGCCGACGGTGGATGCCGCCTTGCAGACATACGAGCACGGGCGGCGCGAGGAGGTCGAAAAGACCCAGCATGCCGCCGACGTATCGCTGGTCTGGTTCGAGCATGTCGACCGGTTCTGGGATTTCGATCCCGTGCAATTCGCGTTTGGCGTCATGACCCGGGCCAAGGCGATTACGTACGACAATCTCACGCTACGAGCGCCGGAGTTCGTCCGGGAGGTCGACAAGGCCTTTGCGAAGCAGGTCCGCGCCAAAGGTTTTGATGTCGATATCGCAAAGCCGGTGGCGCCGATGTTCCAGCCGCTGAAGCTGCGCGAGATGGCCGTCGTGAACCGCGCGGTGGTGTCGCCGATGTGCATGTACTCGGCAAAGGAAGGCGTGCCCGGCGATTTTCACCTGGTGCATTACGGTTCGCGCGCGATCGGCGGCGCCGGATTGATGTTTACCGAAATGACCTGTGTCGGCCGCGACGCCCGCATCACGCCGGGCTGTGCTGGGTTATGGAACGACGAGCAGCAGGCCGCGTGGACGCGCATCGTCGATTTCGTTCACGGCAATTCGGCTACGAAAATCTGCCTCCAACTCGGGCATGCCGGCCGCAAGGGTGCGACCAAGCTGATGTGGGACGGCATGGACCGGCCGCTGGAGCAGGGCGGCTGGGACACCGTGTCGGCGTCGCCGATCCCCTACTTCCCCGACAGCCAGGTGCCGCGCGAGATGGACCGCGCCGCGATGGACCGGGTCAAGGCCGAGTTCGTTGCCGCGGCCCTGCGCGGCGACGCCTGCGGCTTCGACATGCTGGAGCTGCATTGCGCCCACGGTTACCTGTTGGCAAGTTTCATCTCACCGCTGACCAACACGCGCAGCGACGACTATGGCGGCACGCTCGCCAATCGGCTGCGCTATCCGCTCGAAGTGTTTGCCGCGATGCGCGCGGCGTGGCCGGCGCACAAGCCGATGTCGGTGCGCATCTCCGCCACCGACTGGGCCGAGGGCGGCATCACCGGTGACGACGCGGTGGCGATCGCGCGCGCCTTCGGCGAGGCCGGCGTTGACCTGATCGACGTCTCCACCGGCCAGACCGTGCGCGACGCGCAGCCGATTTACGGGCGGATGTTTCAGACGCCGTTTTCCGAACAGGTTCGCAACGAGGCCCGGGTCGCGACCATGTGCGTCGGCAACATCACCTCGGCGGATCAAGTCAACACCATCCTTGCCGCCGGCCGTGCCGACCTAGTGGCGCTGGGCCGGCCGCATCTGGTCGATCCGTCCTTTACGATGCGGGCGGCGGCCTGGTACGGCGCCAATATCGCCTGTCCGCCGCAATATCTGCCGGGCAAGGAGCAGATTTTCCGCAACAGCGTGCGCGACCGGCAGGATTTCGACGACCTCAAAATTAAGGGTAAGCCGAAAACCCGCGCCGAGTTGAAAGCCGAGGCAACAAAGCCGCTTGCGGCGGAATAGGCTGGGTGGCACGCTGGCTCTTTCCTCTCCCTCGTCCCGCTTTTGCGGGGAGAGGTGAAGTAAAGAGTTGAGTGGAGTTTTGCGGATGAAAGCGATCATCGTCGGAGGCGGAATCGGGGGCCTGACCACGGCTCTGATGTTGCGTGCTCGCGGCATCGATTGCGAATTGTTCGAACAGGCCGACACCATCCGCGAACTCGGCGTCGGCATCAACACGCTGCCGCACGCGATCCGCGAACTCGCTGGCCTCGGGCTGTTGGACCGGCTGGACGCCGCCGCGATCCGCACCGACGAATTGTACTATCTCAACCGCCACGGCCAGGAGGTCTGGCGCGAGCCGCGTGGCCTCGGCGCCGGTCACGATGTGCCGCAATTCTCGGTTCATCGCGGCCGCCTGCAAAGCGTGATTCACCGCGCCGTCGAGGAGCGGCTGGGCGAGGGGGCGATCCACACCGGCTGCCGGCTCGGCGCGTTCGCGCAGCATGAAGGCGGCGTGATCGCGCATTTCTTCGACCGCACCGGCGCGCATATCAAGACGGCGCAGGGCGACGTCCTTGTTGGCGCCGACGGCATTCACTCGCGCGTGCGCGAGATGCTGTTTCCGGACGAGGGCCCGCCGTGCTGGAACGGCCTGATGCTGTGGCGCGGCGCGCGCGACTGGCCGGCGTTCCTGACCGGCAACTCGATGATCGTCGCCGGCGGGTTGCATGCGAAAGTGGTGGTCTATCCGATCGCGGAAGGCTCCAGCGCGGCGAGCCGGCTGACCAACTGGGCGGTGCTGGTGAAAGTCGGCGAGAACAACGCCACGCCGCCGCGGCGCGAGGACTGGTCGCGCCTCGGCAAGCGCGAGGAACTGATGCCGCATGTCGAGCGGTTCAGGGTGTCGTATATCGACGTCCGCAGCCTGATCTCGGCGACGCCGGAATTTTACGAATACCCGTGCTGCGATCGCGATCCCTTGCCGTACTGGACCTGGGGACGGGTGACGCTGCTCGGCGATGCCGCGCATCCGATGTACCCGGTCGGCTCGAACGGCGCGTCGCAAGCGATCCTCGACGCGCGCGCGCTGGCGGATTCGCTGGCGCATGCCGAACATCCGCGCCAGGCGCTGCTGGCCTATGAGCAGAAGCGGCTGCCGATGACCGCCGACATCGTGCGCTCGAACCGTCGCGGCGGCCCGGAAGGCGTGATCGACGCGGTCGAACAACTGGCGCCGGATGGCTTTACCGATATCGAGAAGGTGCTGAGCCACGCCCAGCGCGAAGCCATCGTGCGTGGCTATGCGTCGAAGGCGGGATTCGCGGCGCCGACGCTGGGGTTGGCGGCGGTGCGGGCGTAACTACGCTCCCGGAGGCGGCGGCAGGAAGTGGATGTTGTGCTCGGCCGCCAGCGCCACCACGGCATCCGGTGTCTGCTCCTTCATGTTGTGAATGCCCCAGAACAGATCGTAGAGCCGTCTGGTCGGTGACACCCAGAACAGCGTCTTGGCGGTGCGGCCGGACTTGTTGAAGATGCCGTGCGGCTTGCCCATCGGCAGCCGCACGAGATCGCCGGGCGCGCCTTGCGTCTCGGCGCCATCGAGGAAGAAGTCGAGCTTGCCTTCGAGGATGTAGAGATACTCGTCCTGATCGGGATGGATGTGCGGCGGCACGAAGGTATCCGGCGGGAAGGTCGCGTGCCACGAGAACGAGTGCTCGGTGACGTGCTTGGGCACATAAGTCTGGCCGAGGATGTTCCAGGAAATTCCTTGCATGCCCTCATTGGCCCGGGTGATCCCGGCGATTTCTGTTTTCATCGGTTTGTTTCCTTCCAAAGCTATTATTTGAGTATGATCTTTTCGGAAAACCGGCCTCCACTTTTCCGGATCATGCTCTATTTCGCGACGCAGTCCTTGGCGTAACGGTCGCCGTAATTCGAAAACACCTTTTCGACGATCTCGGTCTGGAATTTGCCGTCGGGACGTTTTGCAACTTTCGTCAGGTAGAAATTCTGGATCGGATAGCCGTTGGTGTTGAACTTGAAATCGCCGCGCAGTGAGGCGAAGTCGGCCTTTTTCAGCGCTGCTGACACCGCGTCCTTGTTGGTGAGGTCGCCCTTCACAGCCTTGACCGCGCTGTCGATCAGCAGCGCTGCGTCGTAGCCCTGCATCGCATAGGTGCCGGGGACGACGCCATTGTACGCAGCTTCGTACGCTGTCACAAATTTCTTGCTTTGGGGATTATCGAGGTTGGGTGCCCAGTTGGCGCCGCCGAACATGCCCACCGCGGCATCCTGCTGCGCGGGAAGCGTCGATTCGTCGACCGTGAAGGCCGACAGCACCGGAATTTTGTCAGCAAGGCCGGCCTGGCTGTATTGTTTGACCAGGCCGACGCCCATGCCGCCCGGCATGAAGGTGAACAGCGCGTCGGGTTTTGCCGAGGCGATCTTGGTGAGTTCGACCTGGAAGTCGAGCGTGCCGAGCGGCATGTAGCTCTCCTCGGCGATCTCGCCCTTGTAGTCGAGCTTGAATCCGGCGGCGGAATCCTTGCCGGCCTGATAGTTCGGCACCAGCACATACATGCGCTTGTAGCCACGATCCTGCGCGACCTTGCCGAGGATCTCGTGCACCTGGTCGTTCTGGTAGGAGGTGACATAGAAGAACGGACTGCACTCCTTGCCGGCATAGCTCGAAGGCCCGGCATTGGGGCTGATCAGAAACGTCTTGTTCTCGGTGACCGGGCGATGGATCGCCTGCAGGATGTTGGAGAAGATCGGCCCGACCACGAAATCGACCTTGTCGCGTTCGAGCAGGCCCTTTACTTTTGTCACGGCGCCGTCCGGCTTCAGCTCGTCATCAACGACAACGACTTCGACGTCCTTGCCGGCCATCTTGCCGCCGAGATCCTTGATCGCGAGCTGAAAACCGTCGCGGGATTGTTGGCCCAACCCGGCGGCCGGCCCGGACAAGGTCACGATCACGCCGATCTTGACCTTCTCCTGCGCCGCGGCTTCTCCGGCGGCGACACCCAGCAGGACCGCAAGTCCGGCCAGTTTCAACGGCGCCAGTTTCAACGACTGCCTCATGACAACTCCTTATGCTCAGCCGTTACGCGGCCGAAACCCTCGCCACATTAAATTCTCAAGGCGCAGCTTATTCTGATGACGACCGCACCTGCAAGCTGCACCGCTACACAGGCCAAGACTCTACATGAGAGAACATGCAAGCCGTGCGCCAATTACTTGAACCCTAAAGAAATCTGGACAATCCCGCCAAGCTGCGGTCTGCTTGTACTGCCCGAAAGTTCAAAGCAGCCGCGCCGCCATGATTCTTGATTCCGAGACCAAAGCCACCGAACTCCCGGACGATCACCGGGATGAAATCAGGTTGTGGCTGCGCCTGCTGACCTGCACCACCCTGATCGAGGGGGAGGTCCGCAGCCGTTTGCGCGAACGCTTTGACGTTACGCTGCCGCGCTTCGACCTGATGGCGCAGCTCGACAAGGTGCCGGATGGCATGACGCTGTCTGACGTCTCGAAGCGAATGATGGTCTCGAACGGCAACGTCACTGGTCTCGTCGAACGTCTCGTCGAATCCGGGCACATCGACCGGCGCACCTCGGATGCCGATCGCCGCGTGCAGGTGATCCGTTTGACCAAGGCCGGCCGCGCCGAGTTTCGCAAGATGGCGGCGGAGCATGAGTTGTGGATCGCCGATATTTTTGGCGAGCTGACGCCGAAAGATGTCCGCGAATTGATGCGCCTGTTGGCCAAGACCAAGGGGTCGGCGCAGAAATCCGCGAAAGCACGGACGGCATAGCTCGTGGCGGTTGTTCCGACAGGTGATCCGTTGAAGGCGGATGTCGACTACGAGGTCGAATACAACAACCGCGCGCGGGTTCCGGAGAATCCGGCGATCATCACAGGCTGGGCGCGCGATGCGCTGGCCTATCGCAAGGCACGTCAAGGCCGTTTGAAGGTGATCCCTTACGGTTCGGGTGAGCGCGACCGGATCGACCTGTTTTCCGGCGATGCTACCGGACCCATCGTCGTCTTCATTCACGGCGGCTACTGGCAGGCGCTGGACGGTTCGTTCTTCAGCCATCTCGCTGGCGGACTGAATGCGCACGGTATCGATGTCGCCGTGCCGAGCTACGATCTTTGCCCCAACGTTTCCGTCGGCGACATCATCGAACAGATGCGGACGGCAACGCGCGCACTTGCAAGACTCGGACGACCGGTGGTCGTAAGCGGCCATTCCGCGGGTGGCCATCTTGCGGCCTGCATGCTGGCGACCGACTGGCGCGCGCTTGACCGCTCGTTGCCGGAAGAACTGGTGTCGGCTGCCTATGCCATTTCCGGCCTGTTCGACCTGCGACCGCTGGTCCCGACCTCCATCAACAACGCCCTGAAGCTAGACGACGTGTCGGCCAAGTCGGCGAGCCCCTTGTTCTGGAAACCTCCTACGCACGGTGCCCTCGATGCCGTGGTTGGAGGCAACGAAAGCGCCGAATATTTCCGGCAGAGCAGGATCATCGTCGATACCTGGGGCGTGGCAGGCCTCGCGACGCGGTTTGGCACCATTCCCGACGCCAACCATTTCACCGCGATCGCGCCGCTGGCCGATCCGAAGTCGCCGATGACGCTGCGGCTGAAGCAACTGGCCGGGCGCTAGGCCCGGTCGCCACATCCCAAAACCCGTGGAATGGCCAAATTTCGCCCTTGCGTCGAATTACTTTAAGCCTAAAATGATTTGACGATCACGCTGCCGGGCGTCCGCTTTACCGATCTCGAGCCTTTCATTGAAGAAAGCAGGGGCGATGGAAATGTCAGGTAGAACCCTTGATCAGTCCCTTGGCCCGTCCGGCCACGTCGACGATTTTGCGCGGCGAAATCTGCCGCCGCCGGATCAATGGCCGGAACTGCTGCTCGACAGGCCCGAGTTTCAATACCCGGAATACCTAAACGCCGCGGTCGAGCTGACCGATCGCATTGTCGAGAAGGGCATGGGTGACCGCATCGCGCTGATCGGCAACGGCCGCCAGCGCACCTACAAGGAACTGGCTGACTGGTCGAACCGCCTCGCGCATGCGCTGGTTGAGAATTACGGCGTCAAGCCCGGCCACCGGGTCTTGATCCGCTCCGGCAACAACCCGGCGCTGGTCGCGGCATGGCTCGCGGCGACGAAAGCGGGCGCCGTTGTCGTCAACACCATGCCGATGCTGCGTGCCGGCGAACTGACCAAAATCGTCGACAAGGCCGAGATCGCGCTGGCGCTGACCGACAGCCGTATCGCCGACGAACTGGTCGCGTGCGCCAAGACCAGCCGCTTTCTCAAGCAGGTGGTGAATTTCGACGGTACCTCGAACCACGATGCCGAACTCGATCGCGTCGCGCTGAACAAGCCGGTGCGGTTCGACGCGGTGAAGACCGGCCGCGACGATGTCGCCTTGCTCGGCTTCACATCGGGCACCACGGGCGAGCCGAAGGCGACGATGCATTTCCACCGCGATCTTATGATCGTTGCAGATGGCTATGCGCGCGAAGTCCTCAACGTTACCCCGGACGATGTCTTTGTCGGCTCGCCGCCGCTGGCCTTTACATTCGGGCTCGGCGGGCTTGCGATTTTTCCGCTGCGCTTCGGGGCCACCGCGACGCTGCTGGAAAATGCTGCGCCAAGCGAGATGGTGAAGATCATCGAGACCTACAAGGCGACGATCTGCTTTACCTCGCCGACCGCCTACCGCGCGATGATGGCTGCGATGGACAAGGGTGCCGATCTGTCGTCGCTGCGGATCGCGGTCTCCGCCGGCGAGACGCTCCCGGCACCGGTGTTCGACGCCTGGACCCGAAAGACCGGCAAGACTATTCTGGATGGTATCGGCTCCACGGAATTGCTGCATATCTTCATCACCAACCGCGTCGGCGACGCCGTTGCCGGAACCACCGGGCGCCCGGTCACCGGTTATGAGGCCAAGGTCGTCGACGACGACATGAACGAACTGCCGGCCGGCACCGTCGGCAAGCTCGCGGTGCGCGGACCGACCGGATGCCGTTATCTGGCGGACAGCAGGCAATCGAACTATGTGCGCGACGGCTGGAACCTGACCGGCGATTCCTTTGTCAGCGACGCCAATGGCCGGCTGTCCTTTGTCGCCCGCTCGGACGACATGATCGTCTCGTCCGGCTACAACATCGCCGGCCCCGAGATCGAGGCGGCGTTGCTGTCACATCCGGCGGTCGCAGAATGCGGCGTCGTCGGTGCGCCCGACGAGGCGCGCGGCATGATCGTCAAGGCCTATGTCATTCTTGCCGGCGGCGCGTGCGGCGACGCCGAGCTGACGACGGCGTTGCAGGAGCATGTCAAACGCGAGATAGCGCCGTATAAATATCCGCGCGCGATCGAATATGTCGAAGCATTGCCGAAGACCGAAACCGGCAAGCTGCGGCGCTTTGCGCTGCGGCAGATGGCGGCTAGCCGCGCCGTATCGTCTAGCGCTGCCGCGGAATGAAAAGACTGAAGGAGAACAGCCGGTGACCGCGCCCAAAGGCCCCATCTTGACGGTGGTGCCGCATCCCAAAACCGAAGCATCGCCTTCCGGTCCCGTCGTGTTGCAGCCGAGCGGCTGGCCGATGCCGAAAGGCTACGCCAACGGCATGGCGGCCGACGGCCGCCTTGTGGTGACGGGCGGTGTGATCGGCTGGGACACTGAAGGTCATCTGGCGTCGGATTTCGTCGCGCAGGTGCGGCAGACGTTGAGCAACATTTCCGAGATCATTGCCGAAGGCGGTGCGAAGCCGGAGCATCTTGTGCGACTGACCTGGTATGTCGTCGATATCGAGGAATATCTGGCGAACCTCAAGGCGCTCGGCCGGGTCTATCGCGAAATTTTTGGTGCGCATTATCCGGCGATGGCGCTGGTTCAGGTGGTGCGGCTGGTCGAGAAGGCCGCGCGGGTCGAGATCGAGGCGACGGCGGTGGTGCCGCGCTGATTACCGGAATGTCTCCACGGCCTGACGCGCGCCTATCTCGTAAAGCCGTGCGAGTGCCTTGGTGACCGCGCTGCGCATGCGCGGATCGCTGCCGAGCGTGCCAAAGATGGAGTCGATTTCGAGCAGCGCCGGAGCCAGCCGGTCCGCAACGGGGCCCGCGCTTTCAGCGATCGCCTTGAGCTTTGCCGCAACGGGATCGCGCACGTCGATGGCGCGTCCCTGTTCATCGGTGGCGGTGACGTAACGCATCCAGCCCGCCACCGCGAGCGCATGTGTATCGATGGGCAAGCCCAACCGAAGGCGATCCTGCATGGTGGTCAGCAGCCTTTGCGGCAGCTTTTGCGATCCGTCCATTGCGATCTGCCAGGTGCGATGATGCAAAGCAGGGTTGGAAAAGCGCTGCAGCAGCGAGGCGCTGTAGCCCGCCAGATCGGTACCTGCGGGCATCTCCAGGGTCGGCGCCGCCTCGGCCATCACCTGCCGCGCCAGCGCGGCGAAGCGATCGTTGGTCATAGTGGCTGCGATGGTCTCGTAGCCCGCAAGATAGCCGAGATAGGCCAGTGCGGAATGGCTGGCGTTGAGCAGCCGCAGCTTCATATGTTCGAACGGCGTCACGTCGTCGACGAGTTGCACGCCCACGGAGGCGAAATCCGGCCGCCCGGCCGAAAAGCGATCTTCGACGATCCATTGCGTGAACGGCTCGGTGACGACGGGCCATGCGTCGGTCATGCCGAGCGCAGATGCGACGGAAGCGCGGTCGGCGTCGGTGGTTTCGGGAACGATCCGGTCGACCATCGTCGACGGAAAGGCGACCTCGTTCCCGATCCACTTTCCGAGTTCGCGCGACCTCAAAGTGGCGAACTGCGTCACGATGCGCTTCACGGTATGACCGTTGGCGGAGAGGTTGTCGCAGGACAGAACGGTGAAGGGCGCGGTCCCCGCATCGCGCCTGCGCGACAGCGCCGCTACGATGATCCCAACCGCCGATCGCGGCGCATCCGGATTTTGGAGATCGTGAACGATGTCGGGATGCTGCTGATCCAGATCGCCGGTCTGCGGCGTGTGGCAATAGCCCTTCTCCGTGATCGTCAGCGAGACGATGCGCGTCGTGGGATCGGACATGCGTGCGATCAGAGGCGCGGAGTTCGCGCGCGCGGCTTCGGTATCGAGCACCGAGCCGATGATCCGGTGTTCGGTGCCCGCACCGGAACGAATGGCCACCGTGTAAAGACTGTCCTGTGGGGCGAGGGCGTCGCGCGTATCCGAACTTCGCAGACTGGCGCCGACGATTCCCCAATCCACAGCCCCCCGGGCAAGCAGGTCGTCGATCACGACAGCCTGGTGGGCGCGGTGGAACGCGCCGATTCCAAGGTGGACGATGCCCGGTTTGACCCGCGCGCGGTCATAACCGGGGCGTCGGATCTGGCCGGGAAGCAGATGGAGGTTCGCGTTCGAGAGGCGCAAATGGCCCTCTATCGGGCTGGAACTGACGGATTTCGTGCTCAGGCTTGACATGATCAACCCGTTCCGTCAATCTTTGGTCAATTGGTAAGGCCAATTCTCCGATTTTGGACCGGCCCACCAATCAAGACAAGCAAGAAAAAGCGATCCGTCAGGGATCGTTTCAGGGAGAGACGAGCGTGCCGCTCGAGGCTGTGGAAGCACGACGCCTTTATCGCCAGGTTGCCGATCAGCTTCGCGGCTTAATCGAGCGCGGTGAATATGTCGTCGGCAGCCGGCTCCCGACCGAACGCGATCTTGCCGAGCAATTGAAAGTCTCACGGCCGACCGTGCGCGAAGCGCTGATCGCGCTCGAGGTCGAGGGCCGGGTTCGCATCCGCGTCGGCTCCGGCATCTATGTCGCCGAACCCGCGGCGCTCGCTTCGCCCTTGCCAGCAAGCGCCACGATCGAAGG
The DNA here is from genome assembly GCA_019748335.1 of Xanthobacteraceae bacterium. Lineage (GTDB taxonomy): Bacteria > Pseudomonadota > Alphaproteobacteria > Rhizobiales > Xanthobacteraceae > Bradyrhizobium. The sequence continues at coordinate 103 of JAIEPP010000452.1, read as the reverse complement.
GCCGTTCGAGGTATTGCGCGCCCGAGAATTCATCGAAGCCGCGATCGCCGAACAGGCGGCGAGGGTGGCGACATCAGCCGATATCGAACGCATCGACGCCTCG
>JAIEPP010000264.1 GCA_019748335.1 Xanthobacteraceae bacterium | reverse complement strand
CCTGAAATTTCTTGCGATCATCGACGCGGCCAAGCTCCGCGACGGCCGGGCCCGGCTCGGCGAGGTCAACCGTGCGGTCAACCTCGCGATCCGGCCGATGAGCGACCTCGTCCAATACGGCCAGGCCGACGTCTGGACTTCGCCGCTGGCGACGCTGGCCAAAGGCGGCGGCGATTGCGAAGACTACGCGATCGCGAAATTCGTTGCCTTGCGGCTGGCCGGCGTCGCCCCCGACGACCTGCGTATCGTCATCATGCACGACACCATCCGTGGCGAGGACCACGCGGTAGCCGCCGCTCAGCTCGATGGCCGCTGGCTGACCCTGGACAACAACCGCATGGCGATGGTCGAGGACATCAATGTCAGGAATTACCGGCCGACCTTCCTGATCGACCAGCACGCTGTGATGCGATACGCCGATCCGGCCCAATTCGCAGATGCCACCGGACCTTATGGTTCGAAACTCGCGTCTCCGCTCGTCGTCAGTGCACTGGCCGAGCCCGGCCAGATTACGCCGCCGAACGAGGCTCCGCCGCAAGCCGATTGACAAATATCCGGCTTGCACTTTCAGTGGACGACGACGGCTGAACGGCCGCGGCCATCATGGCCGTGGCCTGTTTTCTTTCCGGGGCGAGATCCGAATGCACATCATCATGCTGGCTGTCGTTACGGCCTTGATCGGGTCGGCGCTTCCGGCCAAGGCGCAAGGCACGTCCGAGCCGGACTTCTCGCTGCGCGACGTGCTGCCGCTGTTCGAAAAGAACCGTTGCGCCGATATCAGGGATAGTGCCGGACAATTATTTTGCGGCGATCCCGAATTGCAGGCCGCGGGCGTGCAGCTCAATGCCGCGGTCCAGGAGCGGCTGAGCCGGATCGCCGATCGCCAGATGGCAATCGAGGAGAACGTCGAATGGATCAAGAGCCGCAACCTGAGTTGCGGAATTTTCCAGCGGCAGAGCGTCGCCAACCTGAGACTTCCTTCCGTCAAGGCCTGCCTGCTGAAGCAAACCAGAGAGCGTATCGCGATCCTGGAGGACCCGAATTTCGATTGCCTGGCCGACGACAGCACGACCGGCCTGCTGATCTGCAGCGACCCCGCACTGACGCTCGCCGACAAGGATCTGAACGGACATGTCCTTGCGCTGATCGCGAAGCTGAAGGAAGGCGAGCTAAAGGCAGCGCTGGCGGAGTACGCCAGATGGATCCGGGACCGCGACCGAAAATGCGATCTGGATGACAAGGAGAACGTGCCGCTGAACGAATTGTCGCCGCCGGCGGCTTGCCTTGCTGACTACATCAAACAGAAAACCGCCGAAGTCCTCGCGGCCAAGGGCGATCCGAAGCGCGTGTTCGGCCGCACGATCGCCTCTCCGGTCCCCGATGCCGACGCGGTCGATCTCTGCATCGCGCAGATTCATTCGGCCAATACCTGCCACGACTTTCTCCGGGTCAGCCGCATCATCCAGGTCGATACCGAAGTGTCGGCGGAGCAGGCGCTAGTGACGGCCGAAATCGAAATGAAGGTGCTGTCGCCCTTTGGCGCCTGCAGCCCGATTGCCTCCGGCTGCACCGGGACCTGCTGGGACGTACGGTCCGGGCAAGCCAAGGCCGCGCCGGGAAGCAGGGAAAACGTGCCGCTGGCGCACCGCCTGAAAGTCGACAAGTCGTTCGCGTTTCAAAAGACCGCGAGCGGTGGATGGCGCTGCAGCACGCCGGTGCTGCAACCGATCGAGTTCGGGATCGCAATCGGCGGCCTGTGAGTGGGCGCGTGGCATTGAGCCGGGCGTTTCAGCTTCTGATTTTTTGATTTGAATCGTCACCCGATGTTGCGGCGCATCCGGGATGCGCATCGCATCCGCGAATACTTCGTGGCATTCCGTTTGGCGAAAACATGACGATACAAATTTTCTCTTTTCGGTTTCGCTATCTACCTTTGATTGACGCCATCCTTCGCACCGGCATACCATCCCGACAGATCCGCTAGAGATCGTTGGGAGGAATGAGAATGACACGTTTGCCGCGCGTTGATTCCGCTTGCCGTTTTTTTGCCGAAACCCCCTACCCTTGGTCCCGGCCCGCGCGGCTTACGCACGCAGCGATCACGATCACGTTGGGTCTCGCGATCTCCGCAGGTTCCGCGCTCGCCCAGACAAAGGGATCACCCGATCACATCAAGGCCGTCACCTCGGCGGTCGACAGTGCCTCGATCAAGGCCAATACCGCGACGTCGAACGACTGGCCGACCATCGGCCTCGATTACGGCGAGACGCGTTTTTCCAAACTCAACCAGATCAACACCGACAACGTCAAGAAACTGGGACTGGTGTGGAGCTACAGCCTCGAATCCTCGCGCGGCGTCGAGGCGACGCCGGTCGTGATCGACGGCATCATGTATCAGACCGCGTCATGGAGCGTGGTGCACGCCATCGACGCCCGCACCGGCAAGAAGATCTGGAGCTTCGATCCCGGCGTCGACCGCGAGAAGGGCTATAAAGGCTGCTGCGACGTCGTCAACCGCGGCGTCGCCGTCTACAAGGGCAAGGTGTTCGTCGCTTCCTATGACGGGCGTCTGATCGCGCTCGATGCCGTCACCGGCGCCAAGGTGTGGGAAAAGGACACGCTGATCGATCACGAGCATTCCTACACCATCACCGGCGCGCCCCGCGCCTTCAACGGCAAGGTCGTGATCGGCCAAGGTGGCGCGGAGTACGGCACGCGCGGCTACGTCACCGCCTACGACACCGAGACCGGCAATCAGGTCTGGCGCTGGTTCACGGTGCCCGGCGATCCGTCAAAGCCGTTCGAGGACGCTTCGATGGAAGCGGCCGCCAAGACCTGGGACCCGGCCGGAAAATACTGGCTCAATGGCGGCGGCGGCACGCCGTGGGACACCATCACTTACGATCCCGATCTGAATCTCGTCTATATCGGCACCGGCAATGGTTCACCGTGGAACCGCGACATCCGCAGCCCTTCCGGCGGCGACAATCTCTATCTCGCGTCGCTGGTGGCGCTGAACGCCGATACCGGAAAATACGCCTGGCACTATCAGGAAACGCCCGGCGATCACTGGGATTACACCTCGACCCAGCCGATGATCCTGGCCGACATCACCATCGACGGTGCGCCACGCAAGGTGATCCTGCATGCGCCGAAGAACGGCTTCTTCTTCGTCATCGACCGCACCAACGGCAAGTTCATCTCGGCAAAGAATTTCGTCGATGTGAACTGGGCCACCGGTTACGACGCCAACGGACGGCCGATCGAAGTGCCGGCGGCGCGCGGCGAAGCCCCCTATGACAGCATCCCCGGCCCGTTCGGCGCCCATAACTGGCATCCGATGTCGTACAATCCGCAGACCGGCCTCGTCTATCTGCCGGCGCAGGGCGTGCCATTGAACCTGACGCCGGAAAAGACGTTTGCGCAGAACGCGGCGACGCCTGGAAAGTTCGGCGGCACCACCGGCTGGAATGTCGGCTTCATGCTGAATGCGACGCCGCCCAAGGCCCCGGCCTACGGACGGCTGCTGGCGTGGGATCCCGTGAAGCAGAAGGAAGCCTGGCGCGCGGAATACGTGGCGCCGTGGAACGGCGGCACGCTGACCACCGCCGGCAACCTGGTGTTCCAGGGGACCGCCGACGGGCGCTTCATCGCCTATAACGCGGCTACGGGAGAGAAGCTCTGGGAGACGCCGACCGGCACCGGCGTGGTCGCCGCGGCCTCGACCTACCTGATCGACGGCAAACAATATGTCTCGGTCGCGGTCGGCTGGGGTGGCGTGTTCGGTATCTCGCAACGTGTCACCGAATTGCAGAGCCCCGGTACGGTCTACACCTTCGCCGTCGACGGCAAGGCGCCGCTGCCGGCCTTCGTCAAATACCAGACCGAGGGATTGCTGGCGGGCGTCAGCTACGACCCGAAGGACGTGCCGGAAGGCACCGCGATCTACGTCGCCGCGTGCGCCACCTGTCACGGCGTCCCCGGCGTCGACAAGGGCGGCAACGTCAAGAACCTCGGCTATGTCTCCAAGGACACCATCACCAACCTGAAAGACTTTGTGTTCAAGGGCCCGTTCCGCGACCAGGGCATGCCGGATTTCACCGGCAAGCTGACGGAAGCGGACGTGGTGAAGGTGCAGGCCTTCATCCAGGGCACCGCGGACGCGATCCGGCCGAAGTGATTATCGTCATTCCGGGGCGATGCGAAGCATCGAACCCGGAAGTTCGAGATTCCGGGTTCTCGCTCCGCGAGCCCCGGAATGACAGCCACAACAAAAAGGGCTGCGCGATCTCTCGCGCAGCCCTTTGTCGTTGAAGCCGTCAACCGATCAGAACATCAGGCCTTCCTTCACCAGCACCCAGCGTCCGGCCTTGATCTGCTGAACCTGGGTGATGGTGTTGGCGAGGTGATCGGTCTTGGAGAATTTTGTCGGCGGCGAAGAGAAGATATCGAGGAACTTGTCGCCGGACTCCAGTGCGTCGAGCATCTTCTGGCCGGTCAGGTCCTTGCCGGCCTTGTTGGCGTAGAAGGCGAAGGTCTCGATCGCATTGTAGCCGATGATCGCCTGGGTATTGGCGTCGGTGTTGAACATCTTCTTGTAGTTGGCGAGCCAGTCCTTGACCTTGCCCTTGGCGGTGTCCTCGTAGGGAATTTCGAAACCTGACGCGGCATAGAGACCTTCCACCGCTTCCTTGCCGAGCGTCGGCACTTCGAGCACGTTGGTCGGAGTGGCGCCGAGGAAGGTGACATCCCAGCCGAGCTTCTTGGCTTCACTCATCGCGCCGATGGTTTCGCGGATCACGGTACCGAGCAAGACCATGTCGCAGCCGTCGGATTTCATCTTGGCGACCTGCGCCGAGAAGTCGGAGGCGCCGCGCTTGTAGCTGGTCACCGAGGCCGCCGGCACCTTCATCGCGGCAAGCTGCTGCGTGAAGCCGTCGAGCACGTTCTTTCCGTACTCGTCGTCCTGATGCATGATGCAGGGCTTCTTGAAGTTCTTCGCCTCCATCATCCATTTCACCGCCGCCCGCGTGCTCTCGACATAGGGCAGCAGATTGTTGAACTTCAGCCGTTCCTGCGGCTTGGCCGGATCGAACTTGAAGGTGAATTCGGCCGCCGTCAGCGGAAACAGTTGCAGTACTCCGGCGTCGAACAGGATATCCTGCGCGGCGAGCACGGTCGGCGAGCCCATCGGGCCGATCATGGCGAAGATCTTGTCGCGCTCGACCATCTTCTGCGACGCCAGCACCGCCTTCTTCGGATCGTAGCCGTTGTCCTCGAGGATCATCTTGAGCTTGCGGCCGTTGATGCCGCCGGCGGCATTGATTTCCTCCACCGCCATCTTCATGCCGTTGGAAACCGGAACACCCCAGACCTTGATCGGGCCTGACAGATCCTGGTGGGTGCCGATCACGATCTCGTTGGCCGAGATGCCTTCGCTGGTAACCTTGGTTTGGGCCGCGGCCGGCAGATGGGTCAGCGCAAGGGCGCTCACCGCAAGGCCTAACGCCCTCAACGATTTCGACATTGCAAACTCCTCCTTGTTGGCCCGTGTTGAGCGAAGGCTGGGGCCTTACGATCCTTCGCCGCTTCTACAAGTCCCGCAAAATTCTTTTTTGGCATGACCTTTTCGGAAAACCGGTTGCCACTTTTCCGGGTCATGCCGCCTCACGCCACCGCCCGCTCGCGATACATGGCATCGATCTCGGTGGCATAACGCTTGTTCACGAAGCTGCGCTTCAACTTCATGGTCGGCGTCAATTCCTCGTCCTCCGGCGTCAACTGGCGCTCGATCAGGAAGAACCGCTTGATGGTCTCGACCCGCGCGAAATTGACGTTGACCGCCTCGATCTCGCGCTGGATCAGATCCTGGATTTCGGCCGCGCGGCACAGGCTCGCATAGTTGGTGAAGGGAATGTCCTGGTCCTGCGCGAATTTTTCGACGTTCTCCTGGTCGATCATGATCAGGCAGGTCAGGTATGGCCGCTTGTCGCCGATCACCACGGCATCGGAAACGTAAGGCGAGAATTTCAGCTGGTTTTCGATCTCCGACGGCGTGATGTTCTTGCCGCCCGACGTGATGATGATGTCCTTCATCCGGTCGGTGATCTTCACGAAACCTTCGTTGTCCATCGAGCCGACGTCGCCGGTGTGCAGCCAGCCGCGTGCGTCGATGGTCTCGGCGGTCTTTTCCGGCTGATTCAGATAGCCCATGAACAGGTAGTCGCCCTTGATCAGGATTTCGCCCTGCGGCGAGATCGCGACCTCGCCCCACGGGGCGGCCTTGCCGACCGAGCCGAGCTTGATGCGATCGTAGGGCATCACGGTGGCGACGCCGCAGTTTTCGGTCTGGCCGTAGACCTCGCGCATGTCGAGGCCGAGCGCGAGATACCAGCGAATCAGGTCCGGCGCGATCGGCGCCGCGCCGGTAAAGGCCAGCCGGCAGCGATCGAGCCCGAGCATGCGGCGAATGTTGCGGAACACCAGGAAGTAGGCGGCATGATTGGCCAGCCGTAGCCACAACGGCGGCGTTTGTCCTTCCAGCCGGTATTCGGTCATGCGATTGCCGATGGCGAGCGCATGGCGATACATCCAGTTCTGGAACGCGGTCGCGTCCTTGAGCGCGATCGTGATTCCTGAATAGAACTTTTCCCAAATTCTCGGCACCGCCAGAAACGCGGTCGGCTGCACCTCGCGCAGATTGTCCGGCACGGTTTCTGGGCTTTCGGCGAAGTTCATCACCGAACCCAGCGCCATCGACAGGTAATAGCCGCCGATCCGCTCGGCGACGTGGCACAGCGGCAGGAATACCAGACGCTCCTCGGCGTCGGTGGACGGGAAGAGATCGTTGGCATGGCGCATCTGGTGCGTGACGCCGCGGTTGGAATGCATGGCGCCCTTGGCCGGTCCCGTGGTGCCCGAGGTGTAGACCAGGATCGCGAGATCGTCGGCGCCGCGGCTGCCGACCATCGCTTCCCACAAGGCGCCGTTGTCCTGCGCATGGTTGCGCCCGAGCGCGATGAATTCGGCCAGCGACAGCACCATTGGATCGATGAAGCCGGAGAGGCCCTCCATGTCGAATACGACGATTTTCTGCAAGGTCGGACAACGCGCGCGGCACGACAGAATCTTGTCGAGTTGCTCCTCGTCCTCGGCAAAGATCACCTTGGTCGCGGAATCGTTGACGAGATATTCGACCTGCACCGCAGCGTCGGTCGGATAGATCCCCGACGAAACCCCGCCGGCACAGAGAATGCCCATGTCGGCATGGACCCACTCCGGAACCGCGTTGGCGATGATCGAGGCGACATCACCGGGCCTGAAGCCGATGGCGTGCAGGCCGTAAGCAATGTCTTTGGAGATTTGCAGCCATTGCCGCCAGCTGGTCGGCTGCCAGATGCCAAACTTCTTTTCACGGATTGCCGGCCGGTCGCCACGCGTCTCCGCGGCCAGCAAAAAACTCTTCGCGATCGTGTCGGCGACCGTCAGCACTGCCGGTCTGGCCATGCTCTTCCTCCCTCTCTCGCCTGCCTCGGACGCCGGTTTGCCGGTCTTTTCTCGAAGCAGAGCCCGAATTTAGCCCCAAGCCGCTCCAAACGCCATGCGCCTAACTGTCATCCTTACTGCCAATATCCCCACCGTCGGGCCCTTTATCGCCGGACCCTTTGCCGCCGAGACCGCCAGGTCTTCAGCGCCACGTCTTTTTCTTCTTCCAGCGCCGCTCGCCCCGCGCGCCCTCTTCCTTGGCGCCGAGATAGAATTCCTGGATGTCCTTTGAATTCATCAGCCGCTCGCAGCTGTCGTTCATCACCACCCGGCCGATTTCCAGCACATAGCCGTAATGTGCGGTCTCCAGCGCGATCTTGGCATTCTGCTCGACGAGAAGGATGGACATGCCCTGCTCCTCGTTGACGCGCTTGATGATCGCGAAAATCTCCTTCACCAGGATCGGCGACAGCCCGAGCGACGGTTCGTCCAGCAGCAGCAAGGTCGGCCGGTTCATCAGCGCCCGCCCGATCGCCAGCATCTGCTGCTCGCCGCCGGAAAGCTGCCCGGCCGGCTGGTTGATGCGCTCCCGCAGCCGCGGGAAATATTCGAACACGCGTTCGAGATCCACGGCAACGCCGTCGCGATCGCGGCGCGGATAGGCGCCCATCATCAGGTTTTCACGTACCGACAGGAACGGGAACACTTCCCGCCCCTCCGGGACATGGCTGAGGCCGAGCCGCACGATCTTGTCGGCTTCCATGCGCTGGATCGGCTTGCCCAGAAATTCGATTGAACCCTTCTGGGGATCGAGAATGCCGGAAATAGTCTTCAGCACCGTGGTCTTGCCGGCACCGTTGGCGCCGAGCAGGGTGACGATCTGGCCGCGCGGCACTTCGAGGCTGATACCCCGGATCGCCATGATCGGCCCGTAATAGCTCTCGATGTTGCTGAGCTTGAGAATAATATCGGGTGCGCTCATGTCATCCCCTCATGCGCCGAGATAGGCGGCGATGACATCGGGATGGCGCTGCACCTCAGCGGGCGAGCCCATCGCCAGCACGCGGCCGTAATTGAGCGCAATCACCCGATCGGAGACGCGATTGACCAGCGTCATGTCGTGCTCGACCATCAGCACGGTGATGCCGAGCTCGGTCTTCATGTCGCGGATCCAGAACGACATGTCATCGGTCTCCTCGACGTTCAATCCGGAGGACGGCTCGTCGAGCAGGATCAGTTTTGGCTCCGAGCACAGCGCGCGGGCGAGCTCGATCACCTTGCGGACGCCGTAAGGCAGTCCCGAGATCAGCTTGTCGCGATAAACTTCGAGATCGAGAAACTCGATCACCTGCTCGACCCGGCGGCGATGCGCCTTTTCGTTGGCGCGCACGCTCGGCAGGAACAGCAGCTCCTGCCAGAGCTGCGTGGTGGAATGGCGGTGCCGGCCGACCAAGAGATTGCTCAGCATGGTCGCATTTTCGAACAATTCGATGTTCTGGAAGGTGCGGGCGATGCCGAGGCCGGCGATCTCGTAGGACGGCTGTCCGGTGATGTCCTGATCCTCGAAGTAGATTTTGCCTGAAGTGGGCGGATAGATCCGCGAGATCAGGTTGAAGATCGAACTTTTGCCGGCGCCATTGGGGCCGATGATCGAGAGGATCTCACCCTTCTCCACCGCAAAACTGACGGAATCGACCGCCTTGAGGCCGCCGAAGTGCAAGGAGAGGTTTTCCGCGCGGAAATAGCTCACCGGTTGCGCTCCGACTTCACATAGATTTTCTGCCGCTTGAAGGTGGCGCGCTTGTAGAGCGGGAACAGCTGGAAGAAGAGTTTGATCTTCAGCCAGCGCCCGTAGAGGCCGAGCGGTTCGAACAGCACGAACAGCACGATGATGACACCATAGATCGCGCCTTTCAGGCCGTTGGCGGATGCAAACGCCGCGACACTGCTCTGGATGCCGTCCGCCGTCGCCTTGCCAGCGCCGAAGGTCGCGGCGAGGCCGGCGATCACGCCCGGCATGTCGTCCTTGAGGTACGTCAGGAACGGATCGATCATGACCAGGAAGATCGCACCCAGCACCGCGCCGTGCAGGCTGAAGGTGCCGCCGATCAGAATCACGATGATGAACTCGATCGAGAGCTGCAGCGTGAACATTTCCGGGCTGATGAAGGACAGCTTGTGGGCGAACAGCACGCCGGCCAGCCCGGTGATGCCAGCGCTGATCGCGAACGACTTCACTTTGTAGAGCGAGACGTTGATGCCCATGCTCCGCGCCGCGGTCTCGCTGTCGCGGATCGCGACAAAGGCGCGGCCGGTCGGCGAGCGCAGCAGATTGAGCGTGCCGACGATGGTCAGGATCAGCACCGACAGGCACAGGAAATAGAACACCGGCCCGTCGCGCGGCACCATGGTGCCGAACAGGCTCATGGTCTTGACCCGCATACCCTCATTGCCGTGGGTCACGCTTTCCCAGCGCGCCAGGACTTCCTCGACGATGAAGGCAAAGGAAATCGTCGCGATCACGAGGTAGATGCCCTGCAGCCGCAGCGCCGGGAAGCCGACCAGCGCGCCAACGAGGCCGGTCAGGAGCCCGGCCGCGAGGAAATACACCGGAAACGGGACGTCGAACTGCTGCAGATAGGCTGCCGTATAGGCGCCGATGGCGAGAAAGGCGGCGTGGCCGAGCGACGCCTGTCCGGTGAATCCGGTGAGGATCATCAGCCCGACACCGACGGTGGCATAGATGCAGACGAACACCAGCTGGCTGACGATGTAACTCGACAGCACGAACGGCGCGATCACCAGCAGCGCCAGCAGTACGCCATAGGAAACGAAGTAGCCGCTGTGCGGAAACAGCCTTATGTCGTCCTCGTAATCGGTCTTGAACAGGAACCGCATCCCTAGACCTTCTTCCGCATGTGGACGCCGAACAGGCCTTCAGGCTTCAACAGCAGCACCACCAGCAGCACGATGTAGGGCGCGACGTCCTTCCAGCCCTGCGGCAGGTAGAAGCCGGCCATGCTCTCGATCACGCCGATCATCACGCCGCCGACCACGGCCCCGGGGATCGAGCCGAAACCGCCGAGTACGGCCGCGGGAAACGCCTTCAACCCCAGCACCAGGCCGACGTTGGAATGGATGAAGGTGATCGGTGCCAGCAGCACGCCGGCGCAGGTCGCGACCGCCGCCGAGATCGCCCAGACGATCGAGACCACGCGCTTGACCGGAATGCCCATGTAATAGGCCGCCAGCATGTTCTCCGAACTGGCGCGCATCGCGGTGCCGAGCGTGGTGCGGTTGAAGAACAAATAGAGCAGCGCGCACAGGATTACGGTCGCCGCGATCACCGAAAGCTTGTCATAGGCCAGCACCAGGCTGCCGATCCGCAGCACGCCCTGGCTGAACGGCGTTTCGATCTTGAAGTCGTCGGTGCCCCAGATCATGCCGACCACGGAGCGCAGGAAATAGCCCAGCCCGATGGTGGCCATGATGATGGAAAATTGCGGATAGCCGAGGATCGGGCGCACCACCACGCGTTCCGCCAGCATGCCGAACAGCGCCATCGCGATCACGGCACCGGCGAATCCGACCCAGTAATTGAGACCGAGCATGCCAATGAAGGTGAACGCGAAGAATCCGCCCAGCATCATCAAATCGCCCTGGGCGAAATTGACGACCTCGGTGGCCTTGTAGACCAGCACGAAACCAAGCGCGATCAGGCCGTAAACGCAGCCCAGCGCAATGCCGCTGACCAATTGCTGAACGAAGTCCAGCATCGTTTTCCCTCCCCCGGATGCCCGGCGATTCTTGTGATCGCCTATCGCATCCTGCTCACGCGCCCTCGTGTCGGAAGCGCTGAAAGCTATATGTCCAGTCACAGTTGACCCTAAAGCGCGGACGCCTGTCAATAAACCGCTGGTGGCTGTCCCGGCCGGGGAATGGCGCAGATATGCCGCAGCCCGGGAAGTTGTTCGGTTCTGCACGTTTTGGGGCCGTCGATTCACCGCGCCGAAAGTTCTCGGGTCCATGGTGCGCAACGAAAAGGCGCTGTCCTTGCAACCGAACCCTGAACCTTTTGGACCCTTCGCCATCATGACAGATGTATCGGCACTCGAGGTACGAGGGTTAACGAAGCGTTTTGACCGCCCGGCGGTCGACGCGCTCGACCTGACCGTTCGCGCAGGCGAATTCTACGCCCTGCTCGGCCCCAACGGCGCCGGCAAGACCACGACCTTGCGGATGGTGGCCGGCCTGCTGCGGCCGGACGCCGGTTCCGTCATGATATCGGGCATCGATGCGCTGGCCGATCCCGTCGCCGCCAAGCAGGTGATGGCCTGGGTGTCGGACGAGCCGATGATCTATGACAAGCTGACGCCGCTGGAATATCTCGAATTCGTCGCCGGCCTCTGGGGCATCGATCCCGCGGTCTCGCAACTCTCCGCGCATCAGTTGCTGGTGTCGCTCGGGTTGGAACCACATCTGCACGAACGCTGCGAAGGCTTTTCCAAGGGCATGCGCCAGAAGGTCGCGCTGGCAGGCGCGCTGGTCCACGACCCCAGGCTGATCATTCTCGATGAACCGCTGACCGGCCTCGATGCGCTATCCGCGCGTCACGTCAAGGGGCTGCTCGGGGACCGCGTGCGCGCCGGCTGCACCGTGATCATGACGACGCATATTCTGGAAGTCGCCGAACGGATGGCGGACCGGATCGGCGTCATCGCCGCCGGCCGGCTGGTCGCCGAAGGCACGCTGGCCGAATTGCGCCAGCAGAATGGCCGCAACGACACCAGCCTCGAAGATATGTTCATCGCGCTGGTCGATGCCGAGGCTGTAGCCGCATGAGTTCGACCGCGGCGCTGAGCTGGTTTGCCCGGCACGAGATCCGGCTGGCATGGCGCGAATGGCTCGCGATGATGACCGGCGGCCGGGGCAAACGTAAACGCGCCGTCATTGGCTTGATCCTGTTCGCCGCCATCATGCACCTGCCGGCCTGGGCGGTGATCGGCCGCTTCGCCGATCTGCAGCCGCCGCTCGACAAGCCGACCCTCATCGTCATCACCGCCACCATCTTCCTCGCCTGGGCGCTGATGCTGTCGCAAGCGATCGAATCGGTGACCCGGGTGTTTTATGCCCGCGCCGATCTCGACCTGATCATGTCGTCGCCGGCGCGGCTGACCAACGTGTTCTCGGTCCGCATCGCCGCGATCGCGCTGTCGGTCACCGCAATGGCGCTGCTGCTGTCGACACCGTTCGTCGACGTGCTCGTGATCGGCGGCGGCGCCAGATGGTTTTCGGCCTTTGGCGTCGTCATCGCCATCGGGTTGTCGGCTGCCGCCGTTGCGATCGCAATCACGGTGACGCTATTCCGGCTGATCGGGCCGAGCCGCACCCGGCTGGTGGCGCAGATCCTGGCCGCCATCATCGGCGCCGGCTTTGTGATCGCGCTGCAAGTCGCCGCCATCCTCTCCTACGGCACGCTGTCGCGATTTGCGGTGCTGACCTCGGATGCTGCTGCCGCCTATGCGCCCGGCCCCGACAGTCCGCTGTGGTGGCCAGCGCGGGCCGCGATCGGCGACGGCGAGGTGCTGGCGCTGCTGGTGGCCTTCGGCCTCGTCGCGCTCGGCGGTGTGATGGCGATCTTCTCTCCGAAATTCGCCGATACCGTCGCGCACGTCTCGGCAACATCCATGACGACGCGCCAGGCGCCGCGCGCCAGCGCATTTCGCAGCGGCTCGCGGCAACAGGCGCTGCGCGCCAAGGAATTCCTGCTGCTGCGCCGCGACCCGTGGCTGGTGTCGCAGAGCCTGATGCAGCTGCTCTATCTCGTCCCGCCCGCGCTGATGCTGTGGCGCAGCTTTTCCGACAGCTCGGCCGCCATCGTGCTGATCACGCCTGTGGTCGTGATGGCGGCAGGCCAGCTCGCCGGCGGCCTCGCCTGGCTGACGATCTCGGGCGAAGACGCCGCCGACCTGGTATCAACCGCGCCGCTGCCGCCGCAGCGTATCACCCGCGCCAAGATCGAAGTAGTGCTGATCGTGATCGGCGTCATCTTCGCGCCGCTGATCGCAGCCCTCGCCTTGGCCTCGATCACGCAAGCGGTCATCACCGCGCTCGGCGTCATCATCGCCACCCTCTCCGCCGCCGCGATCCAGCTCTGGTTCCGCGTCCAGGCCAAGCGCAGCCAGTTCCGCCGCCGCCAGACCTCGTCGCGGCTGGCGACCTTCGCCGAAGCCTTCTGCTCGATCGGCTGGGCCGCCACCGCGGCGCTGGCAGTCTCGATCCCGATCGCGGCTATTGTCAGTGGCGCAATCACGGCCGCGATCCTAGCGGCGACGTGGAAGATCAGCCCGCGGCGGGACTAACGTCACTGCTTCTCCAGCTTCGCCCGCGCAATCACATCGCCCCATCGCACGATCTCCGCTTCGATGAACGGGATCATTTCCGCTTTCTGCTGCATCATCGGGCGGGTACCGAATTTTTCGAAATGGGTGCGCACCCGCTCGGAGGTCAGTGCGGTATGGGCTGCCGCCGCCAGCCGGTCGACGACAGCCGCGGGCGTTCCCGCGGGGACCATGATGCTGGACCAGCTCTGGGTGGTCATGTCCTTCAGGCCGAGTTCGGCCATGGTCGGCACATCAGGCGAATTGCGCAACCGCTCCGGCGCGGTGGTCGCCAGCACCTTCAGTTTTCCCGCTTCGACATGCGGGCCGACCGAGACCGGATAGTCGAACATGACATCGACACGGCCGGCGATCAGGTCGTTCAATGCCGGTGCGCTGCCCTTGTAGGGCACATGCAGCATCTCGACGCCGGCCACCGTCTTGAACAATTCGGCGACCAGATGCGTCGCGGTGCCGACGCCGGACGAGGCGAAGTTCACCTTGCCAGGATTCGCCTTGGCATAGGCGATGAACTCCGCAACCGAGTTATACGGCGCGCCTTCGAAGGCGACGAACAGGTTGGGGGATTCGCCGACCAGGTGAACCGGCAAAAAGCTCTTCAGGGGATCGTAAGGCAGGCTCTTTCGCAGCGAGACATTGGCCGCCATCGTGCCTTGCGTGCCGTAGATCATGGTGTAGCCGTCGGGATTGGCGCGCGCCACCTGTTCGGTGCCGACCGTCCCGCCGCCGCCGGCGCGGTTGTCGATCAACACCGACTGGCCGAGCGCCCTCGACATTTCCTCGGCAACGACGCGAGAGGTGGTGTCCGTTATGCCGCCGGGCGCGAACGGCACCACCCAGGTGATCGGACGGGAAGGAAATTCGTCGGCCGCAGCCAGCGTGATGAAAGCAATGGATGCCGCCAGGATCGCCGGCAAGACGTGACGCTTCGCCATAAAATTCCGCCCTGTGAAACTTTTGTTGTTCTTGGAGTACTTGCTCGGATGACCTACGTGTTGACGATGAAGATTTTCACGCGACTTGGCCATGCGGCAAAGTCACCTACGGCCGCACCAGCTCCATCACCGCCGCCGCAAACGCTTCCGGTGCTTCCTGCGGCAGATTATGGCCTGCGCCCTCCACCACCCGATGGATGCGGCGGCCGGTGAATTTGGACGCGCTGGCGCGGCCGTCGCTCGCGGGCAAGACGCCGTCGGCGTCACCGTCGAGGGTGACGGACGGCACGGATATCGGCGGCAGCGGCACGAGACGGCGCCGCAGTTTCGCGTAGGAGGGATCGCCCGCGGCGAGGCCGAAGCGATGGCGGTAGCTGTGGATCACGACGTCGACATAATCTGGATTGTCGTGTGCGGATGCGCTGCGGTCGAAGGTGACGTCGTCAAAATCCCAGTCCGGCGACCATTGCTCCCACAATATCTCCGCGATCTCTCGCCGGTTGGCGGCGAGACCGGCACGCCCGCGTTCGATCTGGAAATAATATTCGTACCAGAGCGCGACTTCATATTGCGGATCGATCGGCACCATCGCGCGGGCGAGGTCCTGGATCAGGTAACTGTTCACGGTCACCATGCCGCTGCAACGCTCCGGCCAAAGTGCCGCCGCGACGCAGGCCGCCCGTCCACCCCAATTATGCCCGGCCAGTACCGCGCGCTGGATGCCAAGCGCGTCCATCAGCGCGATCACGTCGGCGCCGAGCGCGGCCTGCTCCCCCGTGCGTAACGTGGCCGGATCGCGAAACCGCGTGGCGCCGAAGCCGCGCAGATAGGGAACGATGACGCGGCAGCCTTGCGCCGCCAGTTGCGGCGCGACGTCGACATAACTGTGAATGTCGTAGGGAAAGCCGTGGAGCAGGATCGCCACCGGACCGTCCGCAGGACCGGCTTCGTAATAGGCTACCTTGAGCACGCCGGCGTCGATATGGCGCAGCGGCTCCAGCCGTTGCGATGACGGCGCCCGTGCCGGGCGCGTCGGTACGTCGGCCTGGGCGAAAGCCTTGCTCGCAACTCCCGACAGGGCCGCGCCGATGATCAGGCTGCGGCGATCGATGGAATCGGACATCGCTCAGGCCCTGATCAGCTCCATGACGGCGGCGGCAAACGCCTCCGGCTCTTCCTGCGGCAGGTTATGTCCGGCGCGCGGCACCACACGATGGACGCGGCGGCCGGTAAATCTCGCTGCGCTGGAGCGGCCATCAGTGGCAACAGCGACGCCATCGGCCTCGCCATCCAGCGTCACCGCGGGCACCGAAATCGGTGGCAGTACCGCCAGTTTCTGCTGGATATCGGCATAGCGCGGGTCGCCGTCCGCCAGACCAAAGCGGTGGCGGTAGCTGTGGATCACCACGTCGACATAATCAGGGTTGTCGTGACTGATCGCCGTCCGGTCGAAACAGGCCGCGTCGAACTGCCAGTTCGGCGACCATTGCGTCCACAAAATCCGGGCAATGTCGCGCCGGTTAGCAGCAAGCCCGGCCCGGCCGCGTTCAATCTGAAAGTAATACTGGTACCACAACGGCACCTCGCGTTCCGCCCGCGCCGGCACCATCGCCCGCGCGATATCCTGGATCAGGTAGCTGTTGACGCAGACAAGCCCGATGCAGCGCTCCGGCCACAGCGCCGCGCCGAT
>JAIEPP010000009.1 GCA_019748335.1 Xanthobacteraceae bacterium | reverse complement strand
CGCATAACCCTCCGGCAGCCGCAGGATGATGTCATGCACGCCCGCGATCCGGGCGGCTTTCAGGATCGCTTCGGAATTCGCCTGTTCATCGAAGCGGCAGATGTTGTCGGCGACGGTGCCGTCGAACAGCGCCACATCCTGCGGCAGGTAGCCGATATGCCGGCCGAGGTCCTCGTTGCGCCATTGGTCGAGCGCGGCGCCATCGAGCCGCACGACGCCATGCAGCGCCGGCCAGATTCCGACCAGCGCCTTGGACAGCGAGGTCTTGCCCGAGGCGCTGGCGCCGATCAGCGCCAGGCCCGCGCCGGCGTTGAGCGAAAACGAAATGTTAGACACGATCGGCGTCGCCGAACCCGGCGCGGTCACGGTAAGATCCTGCACCGACAATTCGCGGCTGGGACGCGGCAGCAGGACCGGCGGCGCGGCGGGCGGCGCCGTGGCCTTGCAGATGTCGCGCAGGCGTTTGAGGCCTTGTCTGGCAGCGACCAGTTGCTTCCAGCTGCCGAGCGCGATTTCGACCGGCGCCAGCGCGCGGCCCATCATGATCGACGACGCGATCATGATGCCGCCGGACGCCCGATCCGCCACGACGAGATAAGCGCCGATGCCGAGCATGCCGGACTGCAGGATGTAGCGCAGCACCTTGGCGCCCGACCCGAGATTGGCATAGACGTCGGTGGCGCGGATGTTTTCCTGCAGATAGCGCTCGTTGGCCTGCGACCACCGCGCGGTCAGCCGGTCGGTCATGCCGAGCGCGCGAATGACTTCCGCGTTGCGCTGGGTGGTGTCGGCCAGCACCTGGCGTTGCGCGCTCATGTCCATCGCGGCTTTGGCCGCGCCGCGCGAAATCCGTTCGGTCAGCAATGTCATGGCGATGATCGCGGCAGTGCCGAGCAGCGCGGTAAATCCGATCGCAGGGTGAAACAGAAACAGCGCGATCAGAAACAGCGGAATCCACGGCATATCCAGAAACGCCGTCGGCCCCATGCCGGACATGAAGCCGCGCACCTGATCGAGGTCGCGCAACGGCTGCTGCATCAGGACCGGCTTCACCCCGCGAAGCGGCAAGGCCGCGAGTGCGCCGTGGATCGACGCTTGCAAGCCGCCATCGAACAGCGTCGCGATCCGGCACAGCATCCGGGCGCGCATCGCGTCGAAATAGCCTTGCACCAGGTAGGCAAACAGCACGATCAGCGACAGGCCGAGCAGGGTTGCGATGTTGCGGCTCGGAATCACCCGGTCGTAGACTTGCAGCATATAGAGTGATCCCGACAGCATCAGGATGTTGATCACGCCGCTGAACACGGCGACGCCGATCATGCGCCGCGCACTTTCGCGCAGCGCATGGGCCACGGGGTCATCGGCAGCCAGCGTTGACAACAGGCTGGAGATGACGCGCGATGGCGCCGCGGCCTTCTGGCCCTGAGCGATACTCATATACTCGCGTCCCCACGCGCTCGAGAGCGAACTCTACTTGCAACTCTTGCAACTCTCCCTGACAGCTGATGCCGACCATTTTTCGGCAACAATGCGACGATGGCGGATTGTCGTGGTCGGCATCGGAATAAAATGTTCGCGGCCGTGTTCTTAGACAGCCGCAGTACGTCTGCGGCTGGGCAATTTTTCGGCACGGCCGTATTTTCGTCTCAGATTCCCGCGGCAAGCACAGGTAGCGCCTCGCTATTTTCATTTCGGCGCCTGAAAAATTCTCGATTTCGGCGCAGCCAGCGACACGGATTCGTCCGTGTATCACCTTGCTTGTGCGCGCATTAGCCGCGGTGTCGGCAGAATGACGCCACGAAGCTAAACAATTCTTCATCACGCGCATCGCCTCGCCGCTCGATCGACGAAGTGCGCCGACGCGTCACGAAATTTGACAAAACAGGGGACGAAAAATGGCTCTGACAGCAACGGATCTTTTCAACGATGCAACGACCCGTGAAATTGGCGGCATCGGCCCGGATCAGGTCAATTTGATCGTCTCCGATCTCATCGGCGTGCAGCAGATGCTGGCTGCGGCGGTGCCGCAGATCAACAACCTCTCGGATCTCCATACGCAGATCATCATCAACCAGCTCAACGAAGAAATCGCCTCGATCGAGAACGCGAACTCTCCGACCGGCACGCCGATTTTGGGCACCGACCTCGGACAGTTCGTCGGGCGCGCGATCAACGATATCCATCGCGATATCATCGACATCGCCCAGGGCGATGCCGGCGTTCAGGCACTGTTCAATCCGACCCCGCTGCCGGATCTCAACACCCCGCCGGCGCCGTTCCATGACAGCGCGGACCAAACCGCCTTCGTGACCCAGTGGATCCAGGACAGCAACCATCTCGGGCAGATGGCGACCACGATCGCGAACAACGGCTTCACCGGCGACATTGCCGGACTGGTCCAGCAGCTGCAGACCTTCAATACCAACGCGAACGCGTTCGACCAGTCGCAAGGCGGTCTGTTCTCGGCACGTTTCTGGAACGAATTTCGATCTGACGGCACCTCGGGCACCGCGGCGACCGCGCTGATCGAGGGTCTACAGACGCACAATGTGGGTGAGGTCAACGCGGCGGTCGAGCAGCTTGCGACAAACTCCGCGGATGTCGGCACCAATAGCCTGATGGCCGACGGCGGCACCTATGCGGCGGTGGTGGCGGCGGCACAAGCCACCGCCGTGACGCCGAACAACGCAGCACCGGCTGTGGCAGCGGCAGACGCACCTGCTGCCGCCGCAGCTCCCGCGGCGGGTCTGACCGCAACGGATCTTTTCAACGACGCGACCACCCGTGAAATTGGCGGCATCGGCCCGGATCAGGTCAACCTGATCGTCTCCGATCTCGTCGGCGTGCAGCAGATGCTGACGGCGGCAGTTCCGCAGATCAACAACCTCTCCGACCTGCACACCCAGATCATCATCAATCAGCTCAATGAAGAAATCGCATCGATCGAAAACGTGAATTCTCCGACCGGCACGCTGATCTTGGGCACCGATCTCGGGCAATATGTCGGTCGCGCGATCAACGATATCCATCGTGATATCATCGACATCGCCCAGGGCGATGCCGGTGTCCAGGCGCTGTTCAACCCGACCCCGCTGCCGGACCTCAACACCCCGCCGGCGCCGTTCCATGACAGCGTGGACCAGACCGCCTTCGTGACCCAGTGGATCCAGGACAGCAACCATCTCGGGCAGATGGCGACCACGATCGCGAACAACGGCTTTACCGGCGACATCGCCGGACTGGTCCAGCAACTGCGGACATTCAACACCAACGCGAACACGTTCGACCAATCGCAGGGCGGTCTGTTTTCGGCACGGTTCTGGAATGAATTCAGGACGGACGGTACTTCCGGCACGGCGGCGACCGCACTGATCGAGGGTCTGCAGACGCACAATGTTGGCGAGGTCAACGCGGCGGTCGAGCAGCTGGCGACAAACTCCGCTGATGTCGCCACCAACAGCTTGATGGCGGATGGCGGCAGCTATGCGGCGGTAGTGGCCGCGGCGCAGGCCACCGCCGTAACGCCGGTGCCGCCTGCGGATTGCGGCGGCGGCGCTGGTGGTGTCGGGGGCGGCGATGGCGGCACCGGGGGTGGTGATGGTGGCGCTGGTGGGGGTGGTGGCGCGGGGGGCGGTGGCGGCGGAACACCCGCTCCCGCTTTCTCGGACCTTGGACTGACGTTCAACGACGCCACTCGCGCGCTGGTGGGCGGACTTTGGCAAAACGTGGTCGAAGAAGGTGGCCAGGGACATGGCAGCATCGGGCGATACATTACCGACCTCACCAATGTGCAAACAGGCCTGCAGGCAGAGGTAGCCGCGGGGCAATTCACCGGTGACACGCTGAATAATGTCAACACGATCCTGGCCGACGTGACGACGGCGCTATCGGCGGCCACAGCCTCGGTGAATGGAGGCGGAACGTTCGGCAGCGTCGCCGCCGCGGAAACGGCATTGCGCGCGAGTCATCTCGATATCCTCAATGTCGTCAACAACGATGCCAACCTCGCCACCTTGGCGACACAGAATGACGTGACCGGATTTCTCGCGGCGCCCACGACCCTTGCCGACGGAGTCACGGCCGCGGACGCTCCTCACGCCAACCTCGCTGAGATCGGGGTCATCTTCAACGATGCGGCGAACCTCGTGCTTGGGGGCGTCAATGCCGACAATGTGGACCGGATCACCGCTGACGTGAACGCCGTCATCACCGATATGCAGGCGTTGATGACTGCCAATCCCACACTGTTCGGCGGATTGACCGGTATCCATGCGGAGACGGTCGTGCGGCAGCTTCAGCTTGAGAACACTTATATCGCCCAGGCCGGAATATCCCCGGATGCGGCAAGGGGCAGCAACGACAACTTCCTCGACATGATCGATATCATCCAGGGCGACACCAATCTGGCGAACATGGCACATCAAGGCGGCGTTTCCGGCTTCACGCCGTTCGGGGACGCCCTGAACCCAACGCCGAGGTATCAGGACAATGACGCTCAAACGAATTTCTGGGCAAACTTCATTGCTGACGGCAACACTCTGGGCCATCAGGCGCAACAACTCGTAGGGTCGGGCGATACGGCTGCTATCAATACCTTGATCGGCCAGCTTCAGACCTTCGAAAAGAACGCAACCGATTTCGATGTGGCGCAGGGTGGAATCTTCGGAGCACGCTTCGACAATGAATTGACACCAAGCAGCACCTTGGGGGCAGAAGTCGACGCGATGATCAAAGGCCTCAATACCGGCAACGTTGCGTTGGTGTCGGCGGCGGCCCAGGTCATTCACGACAATGCTGCGGATGTGGCCGGTAACAACGTTCCGATAACCGGTGGCGTCTACAACGCCGACGGTTTGACCTTAGCCGACGTGCTGTCGACGGCGGTTGCGGCGCCCGTGGTAGCCGCCGCTACGCCCGCCGCACCCGCGCCAGTTACACCGCTGACGCCGGCTACGCCGGCCGCTCCTCCGGCTGCACTTCCGGCCGTCGTCGCGGGCGCCGACGACGGGCCTTGTGGCGGCCCTCACGAACATCAGCATGTGGGCGGGCCCGAACTGGCACATCAGCAGCTTCACCACATGTGGGGATAGCGGCGCGCGGCACGACTTCCAGCGTCTCCTGCGACGTTCAGGAGGCGCTGGAGGCCGGCCGCATCAGGCTCAACATTGCGTTCGCCAATGTAGCGGATGTGAAAGGGAGTTCTTCGGCGGCCGGCGCGGGCAAACGACGACCTTAACGGTGGTCTTTCGTAGTGGTGGTCTCGGGGACCATCATTTGTGCGGCAGCAACATCGGGCTGGCGGATCGACGCCACGGTTGCTGTCTTTCGAAGTAGCGGGGCGTACGCGTGAGGCATCGCAAGACGGACTATGGGACGATCATTCTGCACTGGTTGTTTGTCGCAGCTTTCGCGATCGCTCTCTTCAGCGGCCTGCGGATAGCCACGGAATCGCCGGAACGGACCTGGATCAACCTGTTCGATGCCGTCCTGCCGCGGGAAAGCGCGTGGACCGCACATATGCAGGCTGCCGTCGTCCTGGTCGCGGTGGCACTAGGCTACACCATTTACATGATCCGCTCCGGCCTCGGGCGCCGCGTCAAGCTCGACAAGGTTCGCCTGCGCGGTTTGTTCGGCAACGGCCAGTCGAGGCTGAGCGCCATCAACGCGCTCCTATACTGGGTATTCTTCGTGACGATGGTAACGCTGCTGGTCAGCGGCGGCCTGCTGTATTTCGGCTTCTACTCCGGCTACGACGTGGCGATGCTGCATTGGGCCGGGACCTGGGTGATCCTTGGCTTCGCCGCGCTTCACGTCCTGGCGCATTACAGCAGCGGTGGTGCGGCGCAGTTGCTTCGGATCTTCCGCCCAGCCCCGCTGCCGGCGCCGCCGCCGCGACTCGATGCCGTCGAATTGCTGAGCCTTCTGGCCGAGCAGTCGGCGCACATACGACAGGCGCCGCCAAGGCCCGATCCGCCACCGGCCGCACCCAGGCCGGCCGCCCCCGCCCAGGCTCGCGCCGCAAGATCGAAGAATCCGACGCTGCAGGCCAATGCCTTCGTGGTCGCGGCCGCCGTGGCGATCACCGGCGCCTCGGCGATCGTGGCGACGGATCGATTGACGGTCGACCACCTGGAACTCCACCGCATCAACCCAGCCGACGCCCCGCTGCTCGACGGCGACACCTCCGACCGGGCCTGGCGCGGCATCAGGCCGTTCTCGCTCATCACCGGCGAAGGCGGAAACTTCGACGGCAAAGGCGAATCCAGAATCGAGATTCGCGCGGTGCATGACGGCACCTGGGCCTACTTTCTGTTTACGTGGGAAGACCCGACCCGCTCGCTGAAACACCTGCCACTGGTCAAGCAGGCCGACGGCTGGCACCTGCTCCATTCCGGCTACGAAATCGGTGACGAACGTGACTACAACGAGGACAAATTTTCGGTGCTGCTGACCACTTCCGACGTTACGCTGGCCGGCGGCCGGACCTTTCATCCCGGGCCGCATCCGGTTGCGAATGCGCCCTCCACCCTGACCGGACGCGGACTGCATTTCACGGCGGCCGGCTATGTCGATGTCTGGCAGTGGAAGGCAACCAGCGGCGGCGCTACCGGCTGGATGGATGACGCCCATTTCGGGCCGCCGCTCGATCCGACGCCGATGCAGGCTGCCAGCGTCATTCCTTACAAAGGCGGGTTCTCGCCCGACCCGGGAACGGCCAATTACCATGATAATTTCACTGTCGACGCCGACACCAGCGACGGCACCACCAGGACCCGCCTGATCGCTCCGCTCCGCCTGCCCCGGGCAATTGCCGAAACCACGGCCGCGATGGGCCGGGTCGACCTCGATCCCGCGCATGGCGATAGCGAGGGCGCGCGCTGGTTCATGACCGAAGCCGATTCGGCGCCCTATTCCGCCGATGCCGATGCGCGAATTCCGACCGGCACGGTGATCCCCGGTGTCATCCTCGGCGGCGAGTTTTCCGGCGATCGCGCCGACGTGCGATGCGCCGCGCGCTGGGCTTCCGGCCATTGGACGCTCGAGGTGGCACGCCGGCTCGATACATCAAGCAAATATGACGTCCCGATCAAAAGCGGTGTCTTCATGCGAGTCGCCGCCTTCGATCACAGCCAGATCCGACATACGCGGCATGTCCGCCCCATTCGTCTCGAGGTGGAATAATGCGAAAGATCTGCAAGGTCACCGTCAACGATGCGCCGTTTCTCGCCAACTGCGGCGACCTGCTGCTCGACTGGGCGCTGATGAGCGGCGTCGATCTTCCGCATGACTGCCGCGCCGGAGTCTGCGGCGCCTGCCGGGTCCGCCTCGTCGACGGCAAGGTGTTCGGCGGCCAAACGCCGGGCGACGACATGATCCATGCCTGCCAGGCGCGGATCGTCTCCGACCTCGAGATCGCGACCGAGGCCGCGCCTGATCAGGTTACCCTGCCGGGGCGCGTTGCAAAGATCGTACGCCTTGCGCCCGACGTCGCTGGCGTCGACGTGGAACTGGCGAAGCCGCTGGAATTTCTGCCCGGCCAGTATTGCAAGCTGCAGTTCCGGGGATTTCCAGCACGGTCTTACAGCCCGACCTACCCGCTGGAAGGCCGGCCGCACGATCGCGTGCTGCACTTTCACGTCCGCAGGCTGACGGGTGGCAAGGTATCCTCGGCACTGGGCCACGAGATCCGCGCCGGGCACCGGGTCAGACTGACCGGTCCGTTCGGCAGCGCTTTTTTCCGGGAGGGCCATGCCGGCCGCGTTGTTCTCGTCGCCAGCGGCACCGGCTTTGCCCCGATGTGGTCTGTCGCCACCGCCGCGATCCTCGAGCGGCCGCAGCGCGAGCTGGTGTTCGTGGTGGCGGCGCGGAGCATCAGGTCACTGTACATGCACGCCGCGCTATGCCGGCTGGCGCTGTTCCCGAACGTCACCATTATTCCGATGGTATCTGAACCGCAGAGCATCTCGCATGCCGTGCGCGGCGGCAGGCCGACCGATCATTTGCCGCAACTGTCACCGGATGACGTGGTCTATACCGCCGGCGCGCCGGCCATGACCGAAAGCGTGGCTGATATCGCCAGAGCCGCCGGCGCCCGATGCTACACCGATCCGTTCGTGCCGGATGGCGAAGCGTCCGAACCGGCCAACTTGATGACGCGCGTCAGCGGCTGGTTCGGCGAAATCCGAAGCAATCCCATCCCATTGCAGCCCGAACAGCCAAAGCGCGCAGAACATCGTCTGGCTGGAACGGCCAGAGCGCACCGCTAATCGGAGATCGCCGCAAGATAGCGCCGAACGGAGATCTCAAAAGCTGCTTTCGCATCCGTACTGATATTGCGGCCCCACCACGCGCCATGGATGCGATCAAATTTGAGCGGCTCGACCGCGCGAGCGATCCGGCGGACCGCGGTGGCGTTCATGGGAATGTAGTTCGGGTAGCTGTACATGAAACTGACGGAGCGGCGATCCATCGCCACCATCGTGACGTCGCCGGTCAGCAGCGCGCCACGGCCTTCGGCTCCGGCACGCCAGTGCAGGATGGTGGCGCCGGCGAAATGTCCGCCGGTTCGCACCAGGAGAACATCATCCGAGATCCGATGGCTGTCGCCGGTCCACGGCACGATCGCCGGATGCGGCCGCGTGACGAAAGCGCGATCGTCGCCGTGCAGATAGACCGGCACGCCGCCGAACGCCTCGCTCCAGTCGGCGACTGCGCCATAAAAATGCGGATGCGAAACCGCGATCGCCTTCAACCCGCCGAGCGAGCGGACATATTCCACCCCCTCCGGCGTCACCAGCGGCACGCAATCCCACATCACGCATCCATCGGCCTCGGGCACGAGCAGCGCGCGTTGCCCGATCGCAAAGCCCGGCTCAAGGCCAATGCCGGCAAGGCCGAGATCGTCACGCCAAACGAGCTTGAGGCGCTTCGCCAGATCTTCGCGGGTGAGCCATGTCTGGCCCTTCCAGTTTACAAATTGGCGCTCGTCCTCGCAGACCGGGCACGCCGAAGGCGGCTGATCGGCTTCGGGAAACTGGGCACCGCATTGTTCGCACGTCCAGAGGGGCATCGGCGTCACTCGGCATGTCTGTTGAGACCTGTTCGTAAACCAACATGGACAAAGTCGTTAGAATTTTAAACACCGGTTTCCTGAAATCTTAGAGGGCCCTCTGTACAGATAATTGGAAAATTATACTCACGGGGGTTCATTATGGCTGCAACGGACCAGACTTTCCTGCAGGCGATCGACTTATGGGGCCGCATGGTCCGTGCCGCCAACTTCGCGCTCGACCAGTGGTGGATGTTCCTCTTGGCCGGCGCCGCACTCTGGCTCGCCCTGAAAATCCGTTCGCAGCATGCGCTGATCGGCCAGCTCGACGAGCGCGCGGATGCGGCCTATGGCGACGTGGATGCGCTGCTGATCGAACGCCACACCTTGATCGGCAATCTGGTCGAAGTCGTGCGTGCGTTCGCGACGAAAGAACATGACGTGATCCGGGATGTGCTCGACGCCCGTATCGACGCGCTGGAAGCGCTTGCCGGCAGCGGCGGCGTGATTCGCAGCGAGACGCAGATCGCCAACGTGCTGCAAAATCTTTTTACCGTCAGCGAAAAATATCCGGAACTGGCCAGCGCCGCCCATTACGGCACGTTGCGCAACGACCTGATCCGGATCGAGGATCGCATCACCGCGGCGCGCAAATTCTACAACCTGGCAGTCGAGGAATTGAATTCGGTCTGCCGCGCCTTCCCGGCCAATTTCATCGCGATGATCTCCAAGAACCCTCCGCGCGAGAAATTCACGCTCGGCGAACGCCGCGCGGAATTCGCCGAGCCGGTCAAGGTCACGCTCTGAGCCAGGGAGCATGGTCCGATGGCGGTTCACGGCTACATCACGCATGCCGCGCATAACCGCAGATGGACGGCGTGGCTGGTGCTGGGTTACATCCTGGCCTTCGAGCTGATCGGCGCCTTTGCGCTGACGATGCCCCTGCTCCAGTGGGACCACGAGCACACCATCCTGTCGAATCCCGTCGGATATGCGGTGCGCTACGCCGCACCGATCGCCGTCATCGCCGGATTGGTGTTCTGGTGGATATACCGTGGTCACGCCAACGCCGTGACCCACCAGCTCGGCATCCAGATCGTGACGCGGCAGGACGAACCCCGCTTCGTCCAGGTGGCCGAGGAGCAATGCACCGCGCTCGGCGTGCGGCTGCCGCGGTTCGGGATCATCGAGGCCAGCGAGCTCAATGCCGTGACCGTGGGCGAAGGGCCGAACCGGGGGCTGATCGCGGTCACCCGAGGGCTGCTCGATACGCTCGACGACGACGAACTGGCGGCGGTGCTCGCCCATGAGGCGTCCCATATCCGCCACGGCGATACCCGGCTGCTGGCCGCCAACCATGCGCTGATGCGCACGGCCGTCGTCATGCAGATGAACAATCCGCTGCGGTTCGAAAACTGGCGCCAGATGATCATCCCGCTGCTGATTCCACCAATGCTGCTGGTGATGCTGGCCGGCAGCGCCGCGTCGGCGCTGTCGATGCAGCTGTCACGCGCGGCGCGGCGCGGACTGAAACTGGGCCGCGATTATATCGCTGACGGCGAGGCCATCCGTGTCACGCATTTCCCTGAAGCCCTGCTCAGCGCGCTCGCGAAGATCGGCGGCCGCGGCGCGTTCGAGGGCAGCTACCGCGTCGAGGGACTGCTGTTCGATGGACGCGCCGACCATGAGGGCGGCAGCCATCCCGCCATCCAGGATCGCCTCGATGCCATCGGCAGCCTCGGCCATGAGCTGTTGAACCCGGCACGGCTGCGCCGCGACAGCCGTGTCCCGTCGCGTCCCTTGTTTGGCCGGCGCCCGCGTATGGCTGCGACGGCCTATCCGCTCGATGCGGCGGGCCGGCCGCTGGAGCAACCACGGCCGCCGTCCAAATACCCGTTGCTGCTGTTCTTCACCGACCGCGAGACGTTCTGGCAATGGCAGAATGCCTGCATCGCCTGGACGGAATCTCAGTTGGGCGAACGCCGCAACGTGCTGGGTCTGGTGCCCAAGCTGATGATCCCGCTGGCGGTGACCGTCGTGGCCGCGCTGTTCATCTGGTGGCCGAAGGACGGAAACCTGTCCCGGCTGGCGGCGACGTTCAACCCGACCGAAATGGTCGACATAGCGCGGATGGTGAATTCCGGCCCGTTCTGTGTCGGACCGTCCTATCCGGATGGAAAATGCCCGGGCGCCAAGAATGCACCCACGGCACAGGCACAGGTTAACGCGCCTGCGGCGAAAGTCGTCGCGCAGGCCGAGCGCAAGGCGCCTGCGAGCGGTACCTTCACCAGCGAGTCGTTGGCAAAGGGCTACGATCCCAATTGGGCGCCTCCGAGTGTCGTTCCCATTTTGCTGATCGCCTTCATCATCATCGCGGTTACCCGGCCAGGTTTGCTCCGCAAGCTGTTTGGCGTTGTCGAACCGCTCAAGACCGATCTCAGCAAATTCCGCGAGTTCGATGCCGATGAGGCGGAGAAGTTTGCGGCACGCCCGCAACCGACGTGGAACGCGGCGGAGCCGGTGCGTCACGCGCCGCGGCCAGTTCCGGTCACCTTTGGACGCAGAAAAGTCTGAAGGCCGCTACCGCAGCCGTCAGCGTTTCCCCTCGATGGCAATCTCGACGAGATAGGGGCGATTGCTCGCCACCGCCTTTGCCAGCACCGAAGCGATATCGTCGGCCTTTTCGACCCTGATGGCTTCGACGCCCATGCCGGCGGCCAGGTGCACGAAGTCGAGGTCCGGTCCGGTCAGATCCATCTGCTGATAGGGATGCTGCGTCCCGGGCTCGAAGTTCTTACGCCAGACGTCCACATTGTGCTTGAGGATACGATACTCCCGGTTCGACAGCACGACGAACACGATCCCCAGCCTGTGGTGAGCCGCGCTCCACAGCGCCTGGATACTGTACATCGCCGATCCGTCGCCGGAGACGGCAACAACGGGACGGTCGGGCATAGCGACCTTGACGCCGATCGCGCCGGCAAATCCCTGACCGATGCCGCCGCCACGCCCGCCGAAGTACTCGCCGAAGCCGCGATAGTCGAACGTCCGCGCCAGATCGAGACTGGCCGTGATGCTCTCGTCGACGATGACAGCATTGTCGGGCAGGCCGCGCCGGAGTTCGGCCATCACCCGCGCCATTGAACTGGGCTCGCGGTTCCAGCTCTTTTCCAGCCGCGACCGGTGCGCCTCTTTTTCCCGCGCACTCAGCTCGGCCAGCGCCTGGTTGCGGCCTTGCGCGGCCAAACGAAACTCGGGAGATTGCCGCGAGCGCACTTCTCCCGCCAACGCCGCAAGAC
Source organism: Xanthobacteraceae bacterium (assembly GCA_019748335.1). Classification (GTDB taxonomy): domain Bacteria; phylum Pseudomonadota; class Alphaproteobacteria; order Rhizobiales; family Xanthobacteraceae; genus Bradyrhizobium. Next base: position 4,089 of record JAIEPP010000009.1, on the reverse strand, counting down.
TGGCCGCCATGTCGCCGACGAGCCCCGCGTCGAGACGATGGTTGAACGCCAGCCGTTCGGACGATTCCTCGACCTGCACGACGACGGCGTTTTCGGGGAAATGGCTGCCTGACGCGTACCAGATGTCTTCGAAGAACGGGCCCCCCAGCAACAGGACGAGATCGGCATCGCCGAGGGCGTTGCGAACCTGGGCCGCATCGCCCGGAAGCGACTGGCGATAGTTCGGGTGTCCGGTCGGAAACGAAGCGTGGGCGCGCAGGCCTTCGAACCAGACCGACGCACCGATCGCATCGGCCAGCGCGACGAGTTGCTGATGCGCGCCGGCCCGCGCGACATCGTCGCCGGCGACGATGGTGGGCCTCGCCGACTTCAACAGCAGTGCGGCGATCTCCGAGAGGCCCTTGGGGTCCGCCTGCGCGGAGCGCCATAGTTTATCGGGCCCGGCAGGCTCGACCAGGGTTTCCTGCTCCATCACATCAATCGGCAGAGACACGAAGACCGGCCCCCTGGGCGCATCGGTCGCGACCTTGAAAGCGCGGCGCAAAACGGGGGCCATCTCGTCCGCCCGCTCCACCTGCACGCTCCACTTGGTGACCGGCGCCGCCATCGCAACCAGATCATGACCGAGCAGCGGATTGGCCAGCCGCATCCGCGTGTCCTGCTGCCCCGCGGTGACGATGAGGGGCGAATTGGCCTTCAACGCGCCGTAGAGTGAGCCCATCGCGTTGCCCAATCCGGGAGCGACGTGGACGTTGGCCATCGCCGTGCGGCCGGTCGCCTGTGCGTAGAAACTGGCCGCGCCGACCGCGACACCCTCGTGCAGCGCCATGACGTATTCGATCTGCGGATAGGCGGCGAGACTGTCCAGCAACGGGGTTTCAGTGGTTCCGGGATTGCCGAAGACATGGCGTACGCCGTTGGCGACCAGGGATTCCATCAGCACACGCCGTCCGCGCATTTTCTTCTCCGTTGCAAGCCAACGCTTTTTCGGGACGATAGCATGCCGCGCGGAAATTTGAGAAAATCTCCACGCGATCCTTTGCGGTGACGCAACATACTTAAGACTCGCCGCACGGACCCGACCTTGTTGCGCGGTCGCGCATGACGCTTCCCAAACAACAAAAAGCCGCCCCAAGGGCGGCTTTTTGAATGTTTGGTTGCGGGGATAGGATTTGAACCTATGACCTTCAGGTTATGAGCCTGACGAGCTACCGGGCTGCTCCACCCCGCGTTAAACCGTTGCGATGCCGCCTCAAAAGCTGATCCGAAGCGAAGGCGGCCAACGCTTTGGGCGTCGATCGTCCCGACCGGAGGCTTCCTGAGAAGGCAACCCGGGCAAAGCCATCGGGTGCGAGGGGTATGTATCAACGTGCACCTGCTTTGGAAAGGGCCAAAGCTTGGGTTTTTGAGGTTTTTGTGACGTGGAAAACGCTGCAAAACCGCCTCTTGGACGATCCTTGGAACCGGCCTTGCCATAAAGCCTGCAAAAGCGGAGTTTCGGGGCAAGATCGGCCGGGAAACGGCAGGAAGAAGCTGCCAAGGAAACGGCGCCCCAAGGAAAGACCATGGACCAATCGCTGAAGAGCCCGGGGCAACATGCCCTGGAGGACGCCTTCCACCGCCTGTTCGAGCTGTCGCGCGCCGAGCCCGCACCTGATCTGGCGCTGCGCCTCGACCGTCTGAAGCGGCTGCGGGCGGCCGTGACCGAGAACGAGGCGCGGTTCGAGGCGGCGATCTCGGCGGATTTCGGCCACCGCTGCACCACCGAGACCGTGATCGCCGAAACCATGATGGTGCTAAGTGAGATCAAGCATGCCGCCAAACACCTGAAGAAGTGGATGGCGCCGCAGCGCATCGCGACGACGCTGCAGTTCGCACCCGCCAGGAACCGCCTGATGCCGCAGCCGCTCGGCGTCGTCGGCATCATCGCGCCCTGGAATTATCCGCTGCAGCTCACGCTGGCGCCGGCGGTGGCGGCGATCGCCGCCGGCAACCGCGTCATGATCAAGCCGAGCGAACTGGTGCCGCGGTTCTCCGCGCTGCTGGCCGAAGTCATCGCCGGCAAATTCGCCGCCACCGAAATGGTCGTCACCGGGATCGAGGACGATATCGCAAAAGCCTTCGCGGCGCTGCCGTTCGACCATCTGGTGTTCACCGGCTCGACCCGCGTCGGCCGGCTGGTCGCGGAAGCCGCGGGGCGTAACCTGACGCCGGTCACGCTCGAGCTCGGCGGCAAATCGCCCGCCATCGTCGACCGCTCCGCCGATATCGACCAGGCCGCGCAGCGCATCGCCTATGGCAAGCTGCTCAATGCCGGGCAGACCTGCATCGCGCCTGATTACGCGCTGGTACCGGAACGCTCGGTGAGCGATTTCGCGCAGATGCTTCAAGGCCACATGCAGCGCATGTTCGGCACCGATCCTGATAATGCCGACTACACCTCCATCGTCTCCGACCGGCATTATGCGCGGCTCGAAGCGCTGGTGGCCGATGCCTCCGACAAGGGCGCGCGGATTCTGCAGGCCGCGGCACCCGGCGACGCGAACTGGAAGGCCAAGCGAAAATTTCCGCCCACCGTCATCGTCGGCGCGACGCCGGATATGGCTGTGATGCAGGAAGAGATCTTCGGGCCGCTGCTGCCGGTGATGGGCTACAAGGACGCCGCGGAGCCGATCGCCTATATCAACGCGCACGACCGGCCGCTGGCGCTGTACTGGTTCGGCACCGACGACGCCGCGCGCGACGAGGTGCTGGCGCGCACCGTCTCCGGCGGCGTCACCGTCAACGACTGCCTGTTTCACTTCGCGCAAATCAACCAGCCGATGGGCGGCGTCGGTGCATCCGGCAGCGGCGCCTATCACGGCGAATGGGGCTTTCGGACCATGACCAAGCTGAAGCCGGTGTTCTATCGCTCGCGCTTCAACCGCCTCGCCGATCTCTACCCGCCCTATGGGGCGAAGATCGCGAGATTGGAGAAGTTGATGCGGTGGCTATCCTAGACGGAAGCAAATAATAAATCTTTGGGGGAAATACGCGTGACGGATACATACGATTTCGTGGTGGTAGGCGGCGGCTCCGGTGGGTGCGCGGTGGCGGGGCGGTTGTCGGAGGATCCGCAGACCTCGGTGGCGGTGCTGGATGCCGGCGGCAGGAACGACAACTGGGTGGTGACGACGCCGTTCGCGCTGGTGCTGATGGTGGCCGGCAACGTCAACAACTGGGCCTTCAACACCGTGCCGCAAAAGGGTCTCAACGGCCGCATCGGCTACCAGCCGCGCGGCAAGGGGCTCGGCGGATCGTCGGCGATCAACGCCATGGTCTATATCCGCGGCCACCGCGCCGACTACGATCAATGGGCCTCGCTCGGCAACACCGGCTGGTCGTTCAGCGATGTGCTGCCCTACTTCAAGCGCTCGGAAAACAACGCCGATTTCGGCGGCGAGTATCACGGCAAGGACGGCCCGCTGTCGGTCAACAAATCGCGCACTGACAATCCGGTGCAGCAGACGTTCTTGCAGGCGGCGCAGGAAGCCCAGTTCCGGCTGCGCGAGGATTTCAATGCCGACGAGCATGAAGGCCTCGGCGTCTACCAGCTCACGCAACGCAACGGCGAACGCTGCAGCGCCGCGCGCGCCTATCTCCACCCCTATATGGGCAAGCGCGCCAATCTGCGGGTCGAGACCGGGGCGCATGCCACCCGCATCCTGTTCGAAGGCAAGCGCGCCGTCGGCGTCGAATACCGGCAAGGCAGGGAATTGAAGCAGATCCGCGCACGGCGCGAGGTCATCGTCGCTTCCGGCGCGTTCCAGAGCCCGCAACTGCTGCAACTGTCCGGTGTCGGCGACGGTGCCGCGCTGGTCAGGCACGGTATCGACAGCGTGCATCATCTGCCCGGCGTCGGTGCGAACCTGCAGGACCATCCGGATTTCGTGTTTGGCTACATGTCCGACAATCCGAACTTCAACGGCCTCTCGCTGAAGGCGCTGCCGCGGCTGCTGCGCGCGATCGGCCAGTACCGGCGCGAACGCCGCGGGCCGATGACCTCGAATTTCGCCGAGTGCGGCGGCTTCCTGAAGACCCGCCCCGATC
>JAIEPP010000209.1 GCA_019748335.1 Xanthobacteraceae bacterium | reverse complement strand
ACGTCGATCCGGACGGAGAACGGCCAACTGGCGGTCTACATCTTCGTCGACATCCGCGACCGGGATCTCGGCGGCTATGTCGCCGATGCCAAGGCCGCCGTGGCCGCAAGCGTGCAGTTTCCGCCGGGAAATTATGTGGTGTGGAGCGGTCAGTTCGAATATCTGGAGCGCGCCACCGCGCGGTTGAAGATCGTGGTGCCGGTCACGCTGCTCATCATCTTCCTGCTGCTTTACCTGAACTTTCGCCGGCTGACCGAGACGCTGATCGTCATGCTGTCGCTGCCGTTTGCCCTCGTCGGCGGCTTGTGGCTGATGTGGTGGCTCAGCTTCAATTTCTCTGTCGCCGTTGCCGTCGGATTCATCGCGCTTGCAGGTGTCGCGGCGGAGACCGGGGTCATCATGCTGATCTACCTCGATCATGCGATGAAGGAGACTCAGGTCGCGCGCGCCGCCGAAGGCAAACCGTTTACGCGCACCGACCTGAACGCGGCGATCATGTTGGGTGCAGTCGAGCGGGTCCGCCCGAAAATGATGACCGTCGTCGCGATCATGGGCGGCTTGATCCCGATCTTGTGGAGCACCGGTACCGGCTCTGAGGTCATGCAGCGTATCGCCGTGCCGATGATCGGCGGCATGATCTCGTCGACGATCCTGACGCTCATCGTGATCCCCGCGGTCTATGCTTTGGTCAAAGGATTTCGATTGCCGCGTGAACCGAGTTCAGCGGTTCCCGCGGGCCGAATTAACCAAAAAGGAGCGACGACAAATTACTTCGATCGCTCGCAAGCAGCGGAATGACGGTAACGCGCGCTTGTTCCTAAGCGCCAGGATGATGAAATGGACCAGTGGGACTTCAAGAAGTGGCGGAAGAAGCTAGGCATCAACCAGGTCGTGGCAGGAGAATTGCTCGGCCTGAGTCGCGGCGCCGTTCAATACTGGGAAAGCGACCTCAGGCCGGTACCGCGCGCCGTCGAGCTCGCCTGCCAGGAACTCTTGCGTCGCTGGAAACAGCGGCCGGAGTACGGGCCCGTGACCCTGCTGTATTCCGACGGTCCAGTATCTGAGGTCGATTCTCGCCCATGCGGCGATCTGGTCCTGCGATGCGAGCCGCACCCGGACAACGAAAGCGCCCTGGGCCGAGTCGTTCGGCTGAGCGAAATCCTGAGCTTGTACATGCCGCTCATCGTGAACGAGGACGGAACCGCGGTCTGGTCCGGCTCAGAATTGCTGCACGAATGCGTGGAGCGGAAAAAAACCGAATCGGCAAGTAAAGCGGATTGAGGCCTAGTCGAAGTGCTGCAGCAGGCCTTTTCCGACTATTTTCGAGGCCTGTCACCTTCGGCTGTACCAAAATCCGGCGATCCGGCGAACTAACAGAGATAGGCAAGCATGACGACCCACGAAATCGAGCTCAAGGCTCTGATGCTGGCCAGCCTGGATGGCGACGCCGCCTCGCACCGGGCGTTGCTCGACCGATTGAGCCACCGGCTGCGCGCCTATTACAAGGGCCAGCTCGCCAGAATTGGGAGGGGCGCGGCAGAGGCGGAAGATCTGGTTCAGGAGGCGGTATTGGCTATCCACTTCAAGCGGCACACGTATGATCCCGCAGAGCCTTTGACGCCATGGGTCCATGCGATCGCGCGCTACAAGTTGATCGATTTCCTGCGTCGGACCCGCGCGTCACGTGCAGACGTATCGATCGAGGAGGCCGATGCGATCATGGCGCATGACGACAATGTAAGTGCGGAGAGCACGTACGACGTCAGGAGGCTGATGGAGCGATTGCCGAAGAACATGCGGTGTTCCATCGAAGCCGTGAAGCTGGACGGCTTGAGCATCGCGGAGGCGGCAGTACGATGCGGCATCTCCGAACCGGGGGTCAAAGTGAACATCCACCGTGGGCTCAAAGCACTGGCTACCCAGATCACCCGGGAAACGCGGACATGAAGACTGACGATCTCGTTGCCCTCCTGAGTACCAATCCCGAGCCGGTCGACCGCGGCCTGGTCGTTCGCACGCTGCTAGTCGCGCTTGGGGCAGGTTCAATTCTGTCCCTGGGGATCACGATCTTCGGGCTGGGCGTCCGTCAGGACATCATGATATCCGGCGCCTTGAGCTTCGTCGTCGCAAAGGTCTCTTTCGCGGTCGGGATCTTCAGTCTCGCGTTTATCTATCTCGCAAAGCTGGCGCGCCCTGGTGGGGAACGAAAACCTCGATCATATCTCGTTGCAGTGCCGTTCCTTGTCATCGTGGCGCTTGCAGTGATCAGCCTCGGGCTGGCGCCAAGCTCGCACTGGAACAAGATGATTGTCGGAGACGAATGGCTCGAATGCCTTGTTTCCATTCCGGTCGTCGCGATCCTTCCCTTCGCTGTCTCCATCTGGGCCGTTCGAAAAGCGGCGCCCACGAACCTGGTTCGTGCTGGTGCTTTCGCCGGACTTGTTGCAGGCGGCGTTAGCGCGATGGCGTACGCGCTGCATTGCACGGACGATTCCTTGCCATTCGTAGCGGTCTGGTACGGCGGCACGATTGTGCTGTGCACGTTAGCAGGCGCAGCAATGGGACCGCGGCTGTTGCGCTGGTGACAGCTAGTCGGCTTCACGTCAGCGTGAGCTTGTAACCGACAGACAATTTGCGCCGAACTCATCATTAGGAGCGCACATGACGCGCTTCGAAAAAATGATGGAGCCGGACCATGACAAAGAAACTTCTCACGATTTCACTCTTGTTGCCGCTTATGTCGGCGTCTGCATATGCCGGTTCGACGATAACGGACAAGAGCTATTGGCCGAATGAGGCCAGGCAGGGCGCACAAGCCAGGACCGGTAGCTCGCAAGGCGATGTGAATTCGGCCTTCGCGTACGACCGGACACCGTCACGCCTGCTGCCCGCGCTAAACTCGAACGACGGCGGATCGGCTTGGCGTTATCAGGGGGGTCCGAAAGGCCGCTGATATGAGCAGCCCTGCTGTGTGCGAGCGTACGAACGTCAGGAAGACAGCATGAGACGGTATCTGATCTTCGCTGCGGTCGGCCCGTTCCTCGGCAGACTGATGTTGCTGTTTGCGACGACGTTTGCTTCGGGATACTGGACCGAGACCAGCTGGTCGGAGGTTGGAAATTTTTTCGTGACCTTCGCCAAGACCTTGCAGTACAGCTATTTGCTCAGCGTCGTGCCGGCGCTGATACTCGGATCGATCGATGACATTCTGGTCCATGTCAGGAAGATACGCCCGCTCGGGCGGATGCTGATCGTGGGTGCAGCGGGGTTCGTCGCGGGCGAATTCCTGCATGGCTTGCGCGGTCCAAACAGCGGCCTGGTGCAGTTCATCCTGCACGTCCTCTCCGGCTTCGTGCCTACGATGATCTCGTCGTGGCTTGCGAACATGTATACGGAGCAGCCGCAGGCCGCCACCTACGCATGAGGGGATGCCGGGAGGCTTAGGCCTTTAGTGATGCGGCTGTCGGTCTTTCGTTGTTCCGTACAGGGGTCTGCTCAGCTGCGACGTGCGCGGACAATGGTAACGCGGCCGATTATCCGGAATAGGTGCTCACGCGGCCTACGCCGACGAAGCCTCCTGCTTGAACCAGTCAACCAGGCCCATCGTAATGGGACTTTGCGGTCTCCGCGCCAGGGTGCGTGGTACGGACACGGACGCGCAGCACGATTCAGGGGGACCGCAGCCTACTTCGAGGTCGTGAGCGACATGTTTGGCTCCGTCAGAGTCATCGTCGGGTCCCTTGCACATCATGTGGCGGAGGCTGGGTTCTCTCCGACTATCATCGGCGCCGGTCCTTAGGTCCACAGAATACGATAGGAAAAGCTCAAGAAACTGATCGAAAATGAGACAAAAAAGCGTAATTGGTAGCTTATCGCGCCATAAACCTATTTTATGGCATGTCATGGCTCCAACGCTTGACTTTCGCCTCCAAAACGCTATGGTGCCAAAAAACGCCACAAACGTGTTTAATGGAGCCATGAGACGCCATGCCCCCCCGCAGCCAGCTTTCAAGCGCACCGCCCCAAGCCCTAGAAACCGCCCTGAAGCAACTTGGTGCCAATCTTCGCACGGCTCGGCTACGACGCAACCTCAGTCTCGCCGACCTTGCCAGCAAGATTGGAGTGGATCGCCATGTCGTGTCCGACGCCGAAAGCGGAAAGCTGGGGACCAGCGTGGGCGTTTATGTTGGAATGCTATGGGCGATGAATCTCCTGCCGACACTTAATGCAGTAGCAGAGCCACGATCCGACGAGGAAGGCTTGGCATTGGCCGGGCTCGATGAGCGCGAGCGCGCGCGCGCAGCAAGAGGACCGAGCAATGCCTTCTGAAGAGTGCTTCGTATACATCACGCTGCCCGGCCAGACCGAACCCGTGACGGCCGGCAAGTACCAGTTGGATACTGACCGCCAGGGAAGGGCGGTCGGGCAATTCGTCTATGGCAAGAGCTACCTTTCACGGGATGACCGGGTCGAATTCGATCCGGTCGAACTCAAGCTGCAAGTGCCGTCTTATCGGACGACGAAACTGCGGGGCAACTTCGGCGCGCTTCGTGACAGTTCTCCAGACGCGTGGGGACGAAAGCTGATCGAGAAGCGATTAGGCAACCTCGCTCCGACTGAAATCGAATATCTGCTCAATTCTCCGGACGACCGGGCGGGGGCTCTGGGCTTTGGTTTGGGGGTTCAACCACCCGCGCCGGTGCGCCACTTCAACTGCACCCTCGACCTTGGCCGCCTTATCGAGATCGCCGATCAGATCGTTGCGGCGGAGAAGGATCCGGAAGCGCCGAAACCTGCAGGAGCGGATGCCGAGCAGGCCGAATTGCTGCTGCAGGCCGGAACGTCGATGGGCGGTGCCCGGCCTAAGGCCACCGTCGAGGATGAAGACGGACTATGGCTGGCCAAGTTCACGCATCCGGACGATCGCTGGAACAACCCCCGCGTCGAGCACGCAATGCTCACGCTGGCAAGAAGCTGCGGCTTGACGTGCGCGGAAAGCAAATTGACCAAGGTCGGAGAACGCGACGTAATCCTGGTGAAGCGCTTCGACCGACATAAGACCGACAAGGGGTACCGCCGGTGCCGCATGGTAAGCGCGTTGACGCTGATCGACGCGGAAGACACGGCCGACACGCCAGACAAGCGCGACAAGTGGTCGTATCTGCTGCTCGCTGACGAGATCCGCCGTGCGAATACCGACAACCAAGCCCGTGATCTGCCAGAGCTCTTTCGCCGCATTTGTTTCAACGCTTTGATCTCCAATACGGACGATCATCCGCGCAATCATGCGGTGATCGCCACGGACGCCGAATGGTCGCTTTCTCCGGCGTACGATCTCACACCCAATCCGATGATCGCCCTCGGTCGACGCGACTTGGCTATGGCGTTCGGCGACTGGCGCCGGTACGCCAACCGGACGAACCTGTTGTCCCAATGCGAGCGTTTCCTGATCTGGAAAGAGGAGGGCGCGCGCATTGTTGACGAGATGACTGCGGCGGTCGGCGGCGGCTGGTACGGCGCGGCGCGCCAGGCCGGGGTCACCGAGAGGGACTGTGAACTCATCCGCAGCGCCTTCGTCTATGAAGGTTTCGGGTACGATCTCTACGACCCTCGGATCAAAACGGACGATGCCGAAGAGTTGCCGACGGCGCGGATTGCCAAGTAGACCGCCGGCGGATGGCGCTGTGGACCCGCCGCGACCTTGTACAGAGGCCTTGGACATTGTCCGAGTGTCGGGGACTGTCTGGCGCAAGATTTCGCAAACCGAGGCCTCCCACGGTGGCGTTGGAACTCACCCGAAGTGGATCGCTGGCGCTGCACCGCGGGGAAGTACGCAGATCGTCGAGCGCGCAGGCGCGTCCGGGCATGTCCGCCTATCGGCGTTCGACCAGATGAAGGAACTGACATCGCTAAAGCGCAAGTTTCCAATTTTTAAAAGAACCGCCAAATCAACCTGTGCAGCAGGCGATTCACGATCTGCTCAGGGTTGGTATAAGCACTACGAAGCATTGCGACGCTCGATTCCGGAGCAGTTCTTAGCCAAATTGAGCGCGAGGGACCGGCGCTAGACTGACCGTCGACGGCACGATTGAAGGTCTTCAGCTGAAGGAATTTTTTCTGCTGCTTTCGATGGCGTGTTCCGTCGTGTCCGCGAGGAGAGTTCTGAAAAATGCTTGGCCTACGCATCGTTGACGCGTAATCCGATCATCTTCGCCGTCGAGCGCATCTAGATTGGTTTGTTAACGCCGCGTAGCATTCGATCCAAAATTGCTGCTTCTACGAGATATTATAACTGTGAATCTAGGGGGCAGGAGCCCAAATGTCTTCGGGCGCGCAAACTGTCATCATTCAGAATACCCCTGCGAACTCTGTCCAACAGAACGAACCGCACGAATTGTCCCATCGCCGGGGGGTGATCACAACGAATGACTTGAACCACTCGCCGTGAAGCGGTGCACATCCGGCGCACCTACGACACTGCAATTCGACTCCTATTTCGACATTCTTAGCGCCTCAAAAATCTCGCCGTTCATCAGGAGGGCGATTTCAGAGGCAGGCAGCGGCTTCTGGCATTCGGACAATGGATTGAGCCAGAAGTTGGAGTTGGGCAACATTTCGAACAGATTGCGCGCGCCGGCTCCGAGGCAGGTCTCAGGCTCCTTTACATAGTCGGATATGCGTTTCTTGGAAGTGAAGGCGGGGTGCCATTGCATGCCGTGGAATTCGACCGTGGCGATGTTGATCTTCTCCTGAAACTTGAGCGAGCGGCGACGGCCTGGCTTCATTCGCGCTTCAGGAGTGAGAACATAAAGTTCGGTATCCAGAAGCGCGCGATAGAACGCAGGAACGATTCCAGGGTCCTTGCCCGCAGCCTGCATCAGGGCCTCAAGACTGTTTTCGGGTTCAAACACGGCCGTCCTCCTATAGTGATTCTGATTTCTCGCGCACGTCATTGTTCTGCGGATGGTGGGTCGCGCCGATTCCGCCGAAACCTCCCCCATGGTCGATCACGTCAGCCCTGCCTGTCGCGAAGGGTGCGGTAGATCGTGTTGCGAGAAACACCCAGCCGCCGCGCCGTCTTGCTGATGTTTTTGCCTGTTTCGGCAAAAACGGTCAGCACCTGCGCGCGCTGAATTTCATGCAGGTCGTTTCTCAGTCTGTGGTTGCTTGACCCTTCGCGAGGCTGACGCTCTTTGCAAGAATGTCCAACGACGCCATCAACCGCTGCCTCGTCAATCAGGCCTCCCGGAGCGCCCAGGGACAATCGCGAGAGCACGTTGCGCAGTTCACGGATATTGCCGTCCCATTCGAGTTCAGCCAATCGATCGATCGCGCTTTCGGTGAAGTCGGCGGACGGATCGATCTTCCGCATCAGATGACGCGAAATGTCGGCGAAGTCTGAGCGCTCATGCAGGGGCGGCAATGTTACCTCGAGGGTATTGAGGCGAAACAGGAGGTCGGACCGGAATCGGCCCTTCGCGATCGAAGCGTCGAGGTTGGCGTTGGTTGCAGACACCAGGAGAACATCGACCTGGCGCTTGGCGCCGCCGACTGGGCGGACGGTCCAATCATCAAGAAACCGCAGCAGAACAGCTTGCAGCGCCACCGGCATGTCGCCGATTTCATCGAGGAAGAGAGTACCCCCGTCTGCCTCCTTGAAAAATCCGGCAGAGCCGCCTTTTCTGGCGCCGGTAAAGGCACCTTCCGCGTAGCCGAACAGCTCGGCTTCGATCAGGCTTTCCGGAAGTGCGGCGCAATTGACGGCGACAAATTCTCCCGAGCGCCGGCTGGCGGCGTGCGCGTGACGCGCCAGTTGTTCCTTGCCCGTGCCGGTCTCGCCACGAATGAGTATCGGCATCTTGCGCGTCGCCGCGCTCTCAACCCGGCGAACGATTCCTGCAATCGCCGGATCGGCGGATACGAACTGTGTGGCGATTTCCATCGGTGGCGGCGGCTGCGGCGCAGAGCCGCCCCGAACCATCGAAAACTGACGCGTGTTCTGGATCGTCGCGATAAACTGGCTTCCGACCTCGTCTTCCAGCCGCTGTCGTTCCTTGCGCCGGCCTTCATCGACAAACGTGCTGAATTTTGTGCGAAACAAGTCAGCGAAGCGGCGGCCCGGCGAGGCCGGCAAACCGTGCAGCAGGATGCCCGCGGCCCGGTTCGCAGCCAGTATTCTGCCCTCATTGTCGACGGCCAGCAGCCCCGCACTCAACGTGTGCAGATACTCGCCGCGATTGTGAAAGGCGATCAGAATATTTCCGCAATGATGTTCGCGGAACAGTCCGTTCTCGATCTGGGTCGCCGCCATGGCGACGAGCGCCTGGGTATGCGCTTGCCTGGACATACAATCCGACGACGCATCGAGTATTCCGGTCAGTTCTCCATCGGGCGCGAAGATCGGCGCCGCGACGCAGGTGAGATTGTTGTAGCGCGAAAAGAAGTGATCGCGCCCATGCACGACGATCGCCCGCTTGAGATGCGCCGCGGTGCCAAGGCCGTTGGTGCCGCAGATGCGCTCCGTCCAGACAGTCCCGGGCCGGATGCTTGCTGCGTTCGAAGCATCGCTGAAGCTCGAGTCGGAGATGATGTCGAGCAGCAAACCGTCGACATTGGCAAAGGCGATCATGAAATTGGAGCCGGCGATCTGCTGATGCAGCGTATGCATCTCAGCCAATGCGAGACCGCGCACCAGCGAACAACGCTGCTGTTCCTGTCGAAGCATTGCAGGGCTGACAAATTCCGGTGAAGGCGGACGCAGCGTGTCGAGGCCGAACGAAATACAGCGCATCCAGCTGTCGTAAATATCGGCGGACAAAAGTTCGGCAGGCGGCGCTCCACGCTGCTCGAGCGTCATCCATGCATTTTCGCCCCGCCGGCTGGTAGGCAGCATCATCGGTCCTCCCGGAATTGCCGTTCGGCAATTTGTTTCCTGATCGGAGCCCGTTCAAGGTCTTCTTGGTGCGCAAGCACTTAGCCAATCATAGATCAAATGCGCAAAATTCCAAACTCTGCAAAATTTCCAGCGCTGCCTTTGAAGTGTTCCGTCACGGAACAGTTGCGTCGTCAAATCTGGTCCGATGCGGATCGGAACCAACCCGTCGAAATATAGAGAACGCAAGAAAGATCAATTTGTTATGGGCGTGGCACAGCCCTTGCTCCTTATTCCGTGAACTGGCGCGGGCACCATGACCGCTAAACAAAAAATATCGGGGGAGAGATAATAAAATGAAAGCCGCGGTGCTCCACGCGTTCGACGAAAAGCTGACGGCGAAAGAGTTCGTCAAATATGAAGATGTGACAGATCCGAAAATTACGCGCCCGGCGGATGTAATCGTGCGGATTGGCGGCGCCGGCGTTTGTCGGACGGATTTGCATATCGTCGAAGGAATTTGGCGCAGCAAGGTTGACGTAAAACTGCCCTACATCATGGGTCATGAAAATGCCGGCTGGGTCGAGGCGATCGGACCCGGCGTCGAAGGCGTAAAGGTCGGTGACAGCGTCATCTGTCATCCCCTGGTCACCAGCGGGCACTGCCTGGCTTGCCGGCGCGGCAATGACATGCACGCATTGGACAGCTCATTTCCCGGGATCAACGCCAACGGCGGATACGCGCAATATCTGCTGACGGGGCAGCGCTCCCTCATCAAGTTGCCGAAGTCGCTGGCGCCCAAGGATGTCGCTCCCTATACCGACGCGGGCCTGACGGCCTATCGCGCCGCCAAGAAGGCGTCGCGCCATCTGTTGCCGGGCGAATATGTCGTGGTGATCGGTGCTGGCGGCCTCGGACATATCGGAATTCAGGTGCTGGCGGCCCTCTGTGCGGCCGAGATCATCGTGGTCGACCGCGCCGAGAAGTCGCTCGAACTCGCCAAGAAGTGCGGTGCCCATCATCTCGTGAAAGCCGCCGCCAACGAAGTCGAAGCGGTGCTGGCGCTGACCGTTGGGCGCGGCGCCGAAGCCGTGATCGATTTCGTCGGCGAGGGCGACGCAATTGCCAAAGGCCTGTCGATGACCGCGAACGGCGGTTACTACTACATCGTGGGCTATGGCGGAAAAATCGAGCTTCCGACCCTCGACATGATCACGACTGAAAAGACCATCGTCGGCAATCTGGTCGGCACCTACGCCGAACTGGTCGAGCTGATGGCACTCGCCGATCGCGGCCTCGTGAATCTCTACACCAAAGAATACAAACTGAGCCAGGCGAACGATGCCCTGCACGACTTGCATCATGGACACATCCATGGGCGTGCCGTTCTGATCCCATGACAATGCAGCTGAAAGAGCCGATCGCCTGCCCGGAATGTCGAACGAAGGCCATCATCGTGAATGCCAGCGGACGTGGGCCACAAATGACTGCGGAGGAAGCCGCCGAACTCGGGCGTGCTCGGGAACGGATGCTGGCACGGCACAAGCTGATCGAAGGCATGATTCGCAACAATGAGATGCAACTGAAAAACGAAAGTGCACGCGGCGGTGCGGAAATCGAGCTCGAATGCGCCCGGCGCGACGTGGCGCAGGGCGTCGTCGGTCCCGGTGCAGAGGCAGAACTCAAGCGGGTGACTGCGCGTTTGCGGGGGCTCCAGGAAGAGCATCAGCGGCTTGTCGCCGAGCGCGAATGGCTCAATGCGTCGCTGCTGGAGTTTGAAAGCGGCCCTTCGGCCGATGAATACCAACGTTCGGGGCATTCGTGATGGGAAAGATCGGGATCAAGCCTGCTGGAACGATTGTGTCGCCGCCTGCGCCGTCCACGCCAATAGAATTGAGCGCGGAAGACAGGTCGAAAGACGCCTTCTTCGCGCAGGTCGCCGAAATCGCTGAAGCAATGATCGTCCGCCACGGCAAGGACTTCGCCATCGGCACCCTGGTGCTAGCGGCGAAATTTGTCGCCGAAGGCAAGCCACTCGGCACCCGGAGCAGCGGAGATGGAGGAGCAATGAGCGCCGACAAGCTGGTTTGAACGATTTCGAAAACTCAAAGTACATTTACGGAATGAAAGTGTCTTGCACGGAAATCAGATTTGAAGAATTCGGTCGGGAGAGACGGTAATTCGAATTTCTTTCGATCCATCGACTGAACCGAGAATGCTGAAGCAAACGCAACGTTCAAAGGAGATAGAGATGACTGCAAGTTTGACGCTGAACAAGATTACGGCGCAGAAAGGCATAAGCATTGCCGAAGCGGCCAGCCGCGTAGCCGATCTTGGCTGGACGCCGAGTTACGTTCAGGAGGCAATGACCTTCCCGACCGACTACAAGATATCGAAGACGCCACGCGATCCGATGAAGCAGGTCCTGCGGTCCTATTTCCCGATGCAGGAGGAAAAGGACAACCGCGTTTACGGTGCATTGGATGCGGCGTTGCGCGGCGACATGTTCCGCAACGTCGAGCCGCGCTGGGTCGAGTGGATGAAGCTGTTTCTGGCCATCATCCCATTCCCGGAAATCTCGGCGGCCCGTTCGATGGCGATGGTCGGCCGGCTGGCGCCGGGCGAGGAACTGCGTACCGGCTTCACCATGCAGATGGTCGATGAGTTTCGGCACTCGACGATCCAGATGAACCTCAAGAAGTGGTATATGGAAAACTACATCGATCCCGCCGGGTTCGATATCACGGAAGCGGCGTTCGGCAAGTGCTACGCCACCACCATCGGCCGTCAGTTCGCCGAAGGCTTCCTGACGGGCGACGCTATCACCGCCGCCAACGTCTATCTGACGGTGGTTGCCGAAACCGCGTTCACCAACACGCTGTTCGTGGCGATGCCGTCGGAAGCGGCGCGCAACGGCGACTATGCGCTCCCGACCGTCTTCCTGTCTGTGCAATCGGATGAGTCCCGCCATATCGGCAACGGTCACTCGATGCTGATGGCGATGATCAACGATCCGTCGAACCATCAACTGCTAGAACGCGATCTGAAATATGCGTTCTGGCAAAATCACGCAATCGTCGACGCCGCCATCGGAACATTCATCGAATACGGCACCACCAACCGCGACAAGAACAAGGAATCCTATGCGGAGCTCTGGCACCGCTGGATCTACGAAGATTACTATCGCACCTACATGCTGCCGCTTGAAAAATACGGCATCAAGATCCATCACGACGACGTCGCCGCGGCCTGGGACCGCATCGTCAAGAAGAACTACGTCCACAAGACCGCGCAATTCTTCACGGTCGGCTGGTCGGCGAACTTCTGGCGCATCGAAGCCCAGACCGAGAAGGACTTCGAGTGGTTCGAGCATAAGTATCCGGGCTGGTACGCGGAGTTCGGCGATTTCTGGAAGTGGCATGCCAAGTTGAGCGTTCCCGGCGAGACCAACATCCTCTTCAATAGCGAGGTGGGCTATTCCTACCCGCATCGTTGCTGGAGCTGCATGGTGCCCTGCCTGATCCGCGAGGACTTCTGCTGCGACGAAGTCGACGGCAAGATGTACACCTATTGCTCGGAAGGGTGCCGCTGGACCCACAAGGTGGCGTTCGCCGCCGAGTATGAAGGCCGCGCCACGCCGGCAATGGGCCGCTTCAGCGGTCGCCGTGAATGGGAAGACTGCTACCACGGTTGGGACATCGCCGACGCGATCAAGGATCTCGGGTTCGTCAGACCAGACGGCAAGACGTTGGTCGCACAGCCGCATCTGCGTTTCGAGGAAAAGGATATGTGGACCCTCGATCACGTGCGCGGCCACCAGCTTGGTAGTCCGCTCCGCGGCTTCCGTGCGCTCTCGCCGATCGAGCGTGAGGTGGCGATCACCGACTATCGCAAGGGCTTCAAGATCAACCCCTGCCACTAGGCACACCAACCGGGAGGGGTCGCTTCGGCGATCCCTCTTCCCGGCGCAGCTGGCCGCCCGGGGCCATCGCGCAAAATTGCGACCACGCCAGGTTAGAAATCATGACGGAAACGCAAGTCCACAAGGTTCGGTTCGAGCCTGTGGGCATCGAGATGGAAGTGGAAGAGGGTGAGACCGTGCTTGACGCCGCGTTCCGTCAGGGCATCTCGCTGATGCATGGCTGCAAGGAGGGGCAATGCGGCAGCTGTAAATCAAAACTGATCGACGGCGATATCGAACTGTTGAAGTATTCGACGTTCGCGCTGCCGGACTACGAGAGCGAAACCAACCACGTTCTGCTGTGCCGTACGCACGCCTACAGCGATGTCCGTTTTGAACTGCTGAATTACGACGAAGATTTGCTCAGCCGGTCGATCGCCGTGAAGGCGCTTTCCGGCCGCGTCGCGAAGATCAGCGCATTGACCGCCGACATCAGGTTGCTGGAAATCGAAATCGAAAAGCCGCTGAAATTCTGGGCCGGACAATATGTCGATCTGACGCTGGAGAACGGCGCCGTCACCCGCGCGTTTTCGATGGCAAATCCGCCGAGCGACGGCACCAATCTGCGCTTCATCATCAAGACCTATCCGAACGGCGCGTTCTCATCGCAGCTCGACGGAAAGCTGGGCGTTGGCGACGCCGTGATCGCGAAGGGACCCTATGGCACCTGCTTCCGGCGTGAGGCACGACCCGGCCCGATGCTGCTGATCGGCGGCGGTTCCGGCATGTCGCCGCTGTGGTCGATCCTGGCTGACCATATCGAGAGCAACGAACAGCGGCCAGTTCGGTTTTTCTACGGCGCCCGCACCCGCGCCGATCTGTTCTATCTCGACGAGCTGGCCGCAATCACCGCCAAGTTCAAGGATTTCAAATTTGTGCCGGCGCTGTCGCACGCGGAGGCGGATGACGGATGGGATGGAGAAGCCGGCTTCGTCCACGAAGTTGTGCTGCGCCATCTGCGCGAGGAAAAACTGACGGGCGTGATCGATGCCTATGCCTGCGGGCCGACGCCGATGATCGACGCGGTGCTGCCGATTTTGCAAATGAATGGAGTCGAGCCCGACCACATCTATTTCGACAAGTTTACGCCGGCGGTGCGATGACGGCGTTTGGCAGTTCGTCGCAGGAGAGAATATCAAAAGGGAGTTACCCATGAGCGCACAACCGAGCAGAGCTGCGGCAAAGCCGGCATTCGTCAAATCCGGAGCCGCCGGGTCCGCGGTGTTTCCCGGATCCGAAAGTCGCAAGTACAATTATTTCGAGCCCAAAGGCCGCAAGGCGACGCATTACGAGGACATGACGGTCGATGTCCAGCCCGATCCTGAACGCTATCTGCTGCAGGACTGGATCATTTCCTTTCCCGATGGAACGCCGACCTACAGCAAGGATTGGACGGCGGCGAAGAGTTCCAACTGGCACAAGTTCCGTGCGGTGGACCAGGAATGGGAGCGCACGCATTACCAGCGCCAGTCGACGATTTGCGGCATGGTACAGAACACCATCGAGAACGGCCGGAAATCCGGCGCACCCGCTCGCTTCGACGCGGCATGGGTGAAAATACTGCAGAACCATCTCGGTGCCTATAAGCATGCCGAATTCGGCCTCGGCACCTCTACCATGCAGGCGCAGCGTTACGGCTATACCCAGATGGTCAACAACGCGATCCTGACCAACTCTTCCTATAAGCTGCGCTTCGCGCAGGATATCACGCTCTATCTGAGTGAGATCGGCCTCGACCTCCCGGGTTTCGACATTGCTGCGGGCAAGCAGCACTGGCTCGAGGATCCGATCTGGCAGGGCGTGCGCAAGTCGATTGAGTCGATCATGGGTTCAAACGATTATTTGGAGCAGTATTTCGCGACCAATGTGGTGTTCGAGCCGCTGGTCGGCGAACTGTTCCGGTCCGGATTCCTAATGCAGGCGGCGGCGGCGCAGAATGATTTCATCACGCCTGCCGTCGTGTCCGCAGCGGAGGCCGATTATGAGCGCAATCTCGCCAACACCGTCGAGCTGTTTCATATCCTCGGGGAAGATCCGACGCATGGGGCCCACAACATCGCGCTGTTCAACAAGTGGCTCGTCAAACATGCCGACCTCGCCTTCGATGCCGCCAATCATCTGCAACCGATCTGGTCGCAGCCACGCGTCAAGGTGACGACATTCAACGACGCCCTGGGGCATGCCAAGAACCGCATCAAGGGTATCGCTACCGAGCTTGGCCTGAAGGTTCCAGCCAATCTCGCCTCGTAACCCGACGTTGCTCTTATCCAAACCTTTCAGGAGACCGACATGCTGCACGAGAACGACAACATCTTCAAATCGATGAAGGACATCACGTTCGAGGACACGGTATCGCATCAATGCGGGGTTACGATGAACGACAGCGTCGAGGCGCGTGCGATCGCCGACGTCATGAGCCGTCACGAGCATATCAAAGTGACGTATATGCCGGCGATGATCCGGATCGATGGCGACGGCAAGATGGAATTCAAGATGGATGAGATTTCGGAGGAGTTGGGTCGCGTCATGACTCCGCACCTTTTCGAGATTTCAACCTCGACGCATTACGGCCGCATGGTCATGACCGACGACAACACCGTCATGCTGTTTGGCGACATGAACGAGATGATGAAGTACATCGTCTGAGACCTGCGAAGAAGGGAATATGGCCGGCTTGGATATCGGCCATATCGGTCCGGCTGCGCCAATGGCGGGCCTCAAAACATTCAATCTTCACGTGGGAGGAGAAAACGCCATGTACAAAACAGCCAAAGGCGAAGAGATATTCGTCATCGACGGTCATACCCATTTCTGGGATGGCAGCCCGGCCAACCAGAAGAATATCCACGGCAAGCAGTTCATCGAATGCTTCTATGCTTACCATTCAAACTTGAGTCCGCCGTCGGAGAAGTGGGAACTGGAAAAGTTCGAGAAATACGACGCCGAGACGATGTTTGACGACCTGTTCGTCACCGGCTATGACGACATGGCGATCCTGCAGCCGACCTATCTGACCGATTTTTACAAGACTGGCTTCAATACGACCGAGCGCAATTCGGCGTTGAAGAAGAGCCATCCGGACCGGTTCATTCTGAACGGCGCCTTCGACCCGCGCGACGGCGAGAAAGGCATCGAGGATCTGCATGCCCTGTCTGAAAAACACAAGCTGAAGGGCGTCAAGCTCTACACCGCTGAATGGCGCGGGGAATCGAAGGGCTACAAGCTGACCGACAAGGCGTCCTACAAATATCTCGAGGCGGCGCAAAAGCTCGGCATCAAGAACATCCACGTCCACAAGGGTCCCACCATCATCCCGCTCAACCGCGATGCGTTCGATGTGGCCGACGTCGATGATGTCGCGACCTCGTTCCAGGATTTGAATTTCATCGTCGAGCACTGCGGCCTGCCGCGCCTCGACGATTTTTGCTGGATCGCAACGCAGGAGACCAACGTCTATGCCGGCCTCGC
>JAIEPP010000280.1 GCA_019748335.1 Xanthobacteraceae bacterium | reverse complement strand
CCCGAGGGCATCGCGGCGGTGATGCCGACGATCTTGTCGTCCTTCTCGGCTTCCTTGACCAGGCTCTGGCCGAACACGTTCTGATAGGACGGTGCATTCGGCTTGGACTTGGCCTGGGCTCCGGTGGCGACGTCGAACTTGGCGACGGCGTGATACTTGTCGGCGGAGGCTTCCGCCGGGCCGTAGCCCTTGCCCTTCTGCGTCACGACGTGGACCAGGATCGGGCCGGTCTCCATGTCGCGCACGTTCTTCAGAACGGGCAGCAGATGGTCGAGATTATGGCCGTCGATCGGGCCGACGTAATAGAAGCCGAGCTCCTCGAACAGCGTACCGCCGTCCATCATGAAGCCGCGCGAATATTCCTCGACGCGGCTGGCGCGGTTGGCGATGATCTTGGGCAGATGGCTGCCAAGTTGCTTGGCGGCCTCGCGCAGCGTGCGATAGGTCTTGCCGGAATAGAGGCGGGACAGGTAGGCCGACATCGCGCCGACCGGCGGTGCGATCGACATGTCGTTGTCGTTGAGGATGACGATCAGGCGCGAGTTCATCGCGCCGGCGTTGTTCATGGCCTCATAGGCCATTCCGGCCGACATCGAGCCGTCACCGATCACGGCGATGACGTTGTTCTTGCCGCCGGAGAGGTCGCGGGCGACGGCCATGCCGAGGCCGGCGGAAATCGAGGTCGAGGAATGCGCGGCGCCGAACGGATCGTAGTCGCTCTCGGTGCGCTTGGTGAAGCCGGACAGGCCGCCGCCGGTACGCAGCGTGCGGATGCGGTCACGGCGTCCAGTCAGGATCTTGTGCGGGTAGGCCTGATGGCCGACATCCCAGATCAGACGATCGCGCGGCGTATCGAAGACGTAATGGATCGCAGTGGTCAGTTCGACCACACCGAGGCCGGCGCCGAAATGGCCGCCGGTCACCGAGACCGCGTCGATGGTTTCCTGCCGCAATTCGTCGGCGACCTGGCGCACCTGCTCGACCTTGAGCTTGCGAAGATCGTCCGGCGTGCGGATGGTATCCAGAAGCGGTGTTTTACTATATGTGGTCACAGCGATATTCCAATTTTGCATGTCAGGGCGAACGGCCCGACGCGAGATGGGGTGCGCGTTAACCGCGCTGTGAAAATCCAGACGCCGGGTGCCACCTCGGCTGGCCGGTACCTGATTTGAAAGCCTAGATGCACTCCGGATCGAACCATGTGATATGCATCACGTTGGCAGCTTTAACCCTTCGCGGTCAGTTTCTTTAGCTATTTGAAGCGCTTGCTGCCGTCGGAAAACAGCGACAGGCCGCGCTCCTCAGCCCATAGAACTGCAATTTGTACACCAAACCCGCCGCCAAAGCCAACCCGCCGAACAGACCGGGTTCCAGGCCCAGGGCTGAACCAAGCTGAAATACCTCCGCTTTTTAGCCGCTGCGGCGGGCAGAAGGTTCAATGCCGCTCAATTCGGCGGCACCTGAGGCATCCGTTTTAGCCGTTTCGATCCGTTTCCATGCGCATTCGCGGGCTGCTGGATCGCCGGTGGCAATCGCCAGCGCGGCGTCGGGGGCGGCCACCCGCGCGGTCAGGCGGATCGGCCCGCAGACGATCATGAAAAAATCGTAGGCATGCGGCCGTTCGTTGGCCATCACGAACTGGAAGTGGACCCGGAAGAACTTCCAGCGGAACACGTTGTAGTGCTCGGGCTTGATGATGTCGCGAAACCGCACCGACACGATGCTGGGGTTTCGCCTGTTCGAACCGACGTCGATGTCGTGACCCTTGACCGGATCGAACGGAAAGAAATTCATCACGTCCTTGCGCGACTGGCAGTCGATCCAGTCGATCGACGGCTCGATCGCCAGCATCCGCAGATGGTCGCGGAACGGCTGCGATACCGAGTGGAAACCGACGATCGGGAAATTTCCGCCGATCGTCAGCAGCACGATGCGTGGGCCGTGGCGTCCGAGATCCGGGTCGAGCTGCAGCGCGCGCGCCAGCATCTCGGTACCGAGAAAAGATCCCGAACTGTGGCCGACGATGACGATTTCCTCGGCGTCGCTCTCGCGCGCGGTCTTGACCAGGTGCTGCGCAAAGCGGTCGATGCGCTGGTCCCATTCGGGGCGGGCGCGGTGCGAGAATTCCCAGGTCCAGATCGTGTCCGACAGCACGTAGAGCAGGTAAGTCTGGTTTTCGGTGTATTTGAGCACGGTGCCGAGCACGGCGACGAACACCGCGACCGCAGCCGCAATGCTGAACAGGTCGGGGATGCCCAGCGCGTCCAGTCCTTTCGCAAAGCCAAAAGCGAGGCCGGCGGCGCCGATCGCCTCCAGCAGCAGCAGGAAATGCGGGTAGGTGATGAAGGTCGCAAACCGCCAGTTCGCGCGCCAGAACCGCGCGATGGTGCCGGCGAATACCAGCCGCCAGTAGATCCAGACCGCCTGCAGCACCGTGCGCCAGATCGGCTGGGCGAGGTCGCGCTGGATGAAATCCTCAAAGCGCAGGAAGTCGCAACTGGTGCGGGTCTGCCAGTCGTCAGCCTTGGTCTCGATGCTCCAGGAGGCGATCTCGCCGTCGGGTTGCATCTGCGGCCGCCCGAGGGTGGCGACGAGCTGGTAAAGCCGGGAAAATTTTCGCAGTTCGGTCCTGAACATACGGTAGTACTGCGCCAGCCCGCGCGGATCGTATCCCTGGATGTAGATGATATGGCGGTGCTGAACGCGCACGAACTGTCCCCGGAGTGTTGGCGGGACTATATCAGGCCGTCTGGCGCGCCAAGAGCTAATTCGCTGCCAAATTGGGCAGCCGGCTTGTCACAGGCAGACGCGGGACGCGCCAAATTCGCTTAATGTTCTCGAATATCGGGTCAGCCTATGCGCCAAATCGGCGGCTGGGAGCCGAAATGCCGTGAACACGTTCACGCTCCGCTTCGGTCCAGATCAAACGCTTGAAGAAAGCCTTGCGGCCTTGGCTGGTCCCGCCGTTCTCATAGCCATGTAGGCAGCGCCTTATTTCGGCGTTGAACCACGATACCGGCAGGCGGTCTACGTCTGCGGAAGTTTCGGGTGTTTCCGATCGCTTCCCCATCGCGCCCCACTACACGTCGAGCGGCTCGGTCCCGGTTACCTGGCCGGAGGCGTCGGTGGTGATCTTGTCGACGCGGGCCTCGGCCTGCCGCAGCAGCTCCTCGCAGCGCCGTTTCAGAGCCTCGCCGCGTTCATAGATCGCAACCGACTCCTCGAGCGGCACCTTGCCGTCCTCGAGCCGCCGTACGATCGATTCCAGTTCCTCGATCGCCCGCTCGAAGGTGAGCTTTTTGACGTCCACCTGGGTATTTTCGGCCATTATTGCGTTCCCGGATGCGCCCCCGTTGGAAGCGCAGAATCAAGCCAAATTCTAAGGGCATAGTGTGGCGGGGATCTACCCGCCCATCAATGCGGTGACATGCGCCGCCACCGACTCTTTCAGCCCCTGCAGGTCGTAGCCGCCCTCCAGCACCGAGACAACCCGCCCGCCCGCGCTGGCGTTGGCGGCATCCATCAGCTTGCGCGTGACCCAGCCGAAATCCTCGGCCTTGACGTTGAGCGAAGCCAGCGGATCGCGGTAATGCGCGTCGAACCCGGCCGATATGAGGATCAGTTCGGGGCTGAATTTCTGCAGTTGCGGCAGGATCAGGTTTTCGAACGCCGCGCGGAACTTGGCGCTGCCGTCTTCGGACGCCAGCGGCGCGTTGACGATGGTGTCGTGTTCGCCGCGTTCGCCGCTGGCGCCGGTGCCGGGAAACAGCGGCATCTGGTGCGTCGAGCAGTACATCACGGTCGGATCGGACCAGAAAATGTCCTGGGTGCCGTTGCCGTGATGGACGTCGAAATCGACGATCGCGGCGCGGCCGATGCCGTATTTGCGCTGGGCGTGGCGGGCGGCGATCGCGATGTTGTCGAAGAAGCAGAAACCCATCGGCTTGTTGGCCTCGGCGTGATGGCCGGGCGGACGCACCGCGACGAAAGCGTTTTGATGGGTGCCGGTCATCACGGCGTCGGTCGCAGCGACCGCGCCGCCGACGCCGCGCATCACCGCTTCCCAGGTTCCCGGCGACATCGAGGTGTCGCCGTCGATATAGATCAAGCCACTCGTGGGCGCGATGTGCCGGAGTTCGCCGACATAATGCTCGCCATGGCACAGCGTAACGGAATCAAGACTGCCTTCCGGCGCCTCGCCGCGCACCAGCGCCTTGAAGCGATCCTCGCCCAGCACCTCGCCGACCGCGCGCAGCCGGTCGGGGCGCTCCGGATGGCCTGGGGGTGTCAGATGGTCGAGACAGGCGGAATGCGTCAGAAGCAGCGTCATGCAAAATCCTGGCGCATTTTCGATTGCGCTTTGCGGGAAGGGCTAATCTATGCGCTGGGAGGGCGCTCGGAAAGAGCCAAGGTTCCCCGGCGTCCGCTTCAGTTCAGCCTGACGATGCGGCCGCCCGCCGTCGGGCTAACCGGGCTGTTCCCCTTGAAATAGGCATCCAGCGCGTCGCTGTCGTAGACGCCGGTTTGCCACGCCGTGCCATCCCGGAGCACGGTGAAACCGTCGCCGCCGACGGCGAGGAAGTTGTTGACGGTGACGCGATAGCGCGCGGCGGGATCGATCGGCTGTCCGTTCAGCGACATCCGCTCGGCGATGATGCGCTCGCCGTTTCCCTTGGCGTTGTCCCAGGCGTAGCCAAAGCCCTTCGAGACCTGCAGGATCCGCGGTCGCTTCGGATCGGACCATTGCTGTTCCAGCATGTCCTTGATCTGTTGTCCGGTCAGCGTCAGCGTCACCAGCTGGTTGCGAAACGGCTGGCTCGCGAACAGGTCGGCGAAGGTCACTGCGCCGCCTTCCTTGCGCGCAACGTCGGTGCGGACGCCGCCGGGATTGGTGAAGGCGATCACCGCACCGCCGTTCGCCACGCTCGCCGTCGCGGCCAGTTGTGCATCGGCGATGATATCGCCGAGCGGGCTTTCACCGGTATTGTTCGGGGTGCGCGACAGCGTCTCCGTCACCGAGCCGGCCGGACGGTTGGCGATCGGGCTCGCGACCCTGTCGTAGGATTCCAGCAGCGCGGTCTGGCCCGCGTCCTTCTCCAGCGTCGCGATGCGGACGATATGGTTGTCGGCCCTGGCGCTGACGATGTCGCGGGTGACGGGATCGAGCTTGAGGTCGATCGCGGTGACGAGCGTGCCGTATTTGTCGCCAGAGGTGACAAGCCGCCCGTCGATCTCGCAGACATAGGCCTGATGGGTGTGGCCGGACACCACGACGTCGATCGCCTTGTCAAAATTCTTGACGATATCCACGATCGGGCCGGCGATAGCAGGGCAGGCGTTGTAATCGCCGGACGGCGTGCCGCCCTGGTGGATCAGCACGACGATCGCCTCGATGCCGCGCGCCTTGAGTTCGGGGACCAGCGCGTTCACCGTCTCGACCTCGTCGCGGAATTCGAGACCGGCGGCACTCTGCGGCGAGATGATGTCGGGTGTTGCCTTTAGCGTGAGGCCGATGAAGGCAACCGGGATGCCGTCGAATTCGCGGATCTCGTAAGCGGGAAATACGGTCTTGCCGCTGGCCTTCTCGATCGTGCTCGCGGCGAGATAGTGAAACGTCGCGCCCGTAAAGGGATGCGGCCCGAGGCAGGTGTCGACCGGGTGGCAGCCGCCGTTCTGCATCCGCAGCAGTTCGTCCTTGCCCTCGTCGAATTCGTGATTGCCGACGGCAGACAGCGCCAGCCCCATCATCGACATCGACTCGATGGTCGGCTCGTCATGGAACATCGCCGACAGAAACGGGCTGGCGCCGATCAGGTCGCCGGCCGCGACGAAGATCGTGTTCCTGTGCCCGTCGCGAAGCTGGTTGACCAGTGTCGCCATCCGCTCCGCGCCGCCGGCGTCGACCATGATCTTTTTGCTGTTGTCGGCGGGATCGGCGATGCGGATGCCGCCCGGCGGCGGGCGCAGGTTGCCGTGAAAATCGTTGATGGCGAGGATGCGCAGTTCGACAGGCGCGGTGGATTGGGCGTGGGCCGGGGAGAAGAGGGCGAGCGCAAGCGCGCAAGCCGTTACCGAGATTTGGGAGAATGCTGTTTTCATGGATCAAGACTATGCATGGGGCGCGACGGTTTCACGAAGTCTAGCCCCGTCATTGCGAGGAGCGAAGCGACGAAGCAATCCATATCTCAGCAAGCCGCGCTATGGATTGCTTCGCTTCGCTCGCAATGACGGCGGAGGGAGGTCGGCGCCTAACCCTTCTTGCGCGAGAAGAATGCCTTGAACGCCGCGACCGCTTCCTTGGAGCGCATCCGCTCGCCGAACAGGTGGCCTTCCTGATCGATCCGGCGCGTCATGTCCTCGGGCGGAAGCTTTAACAGCTTGCGCGAGATCGCGACCGCGTCCGCCGGCAGTGCGCAGATTTCGCGTGCCACCTTGCGCGCCTCGGCCTCGGTGTGGCCGGGCGACACCACCACGTTGACGAACCCGGCGGTGTGGGCGTCGTCGGCCGAAAACGTCCGCCCCATCACCAGCATCGCGAAGGCGCGCTGGTGGCCCATGGTGCGCGGCATCAGCAGGCTGGAGGCGCCTTCCGGCACCAGGCCGAGATTGATGAACGGTGTCTTGAAGGTCGCGGTCTTGCTCGCCAGCACGTAATCGCAGTGGAACAGCATGGTGGTGCCGATGCCGATCGCGATGCCGTCGACGGCGGCGATGATCGGCTTGACGTTGTGGGCCAACGAATAGAGAAATTTCGCGGCGTTGGAAGATCGCGGCGCGTCGGTGTGGTCGGTGCCTTCCTTCAGGAAATCCTCGAGGTCGTTGCCGGCGGTGAACACGCCGGAGCCGCCGGTGATGACGATGCAGCGGATATTCGGATTGTTCTGCGCCTTGTCGATCGCATCGCTCATCAGGCGGTACATGTCCTGGGTGATCGCGTTCTTCTTCTCGGGACGCCGCAGCGTGATCACACGCATCGCGTCTTCGTCGGTGACAATGAGGTGTCCGGTCATGACGTGTCCCTGGAGTGCCGCGGCATCGGTGCCGCTGGCGAGTCAGCGGGCCATATCCTACATGATCCCGCAACCGGCCCAAATGTCGCGGCGGTTTTTCCCGCAAAAGTAACTTAAGGAAAACGCAATGCAGCTAGGCGGAATTCACCACCTGACCGCAGTGTCGGCGAAGCCACGGGAGAATCTGGCTTTTTACACCGGCCTGCTCGGCATGCGGCTGGTCAAGAAGACCGTCAATCAGGACGATGTCTCCGCCTACCACCTGTTCTATGCCGACGGCAAAGCCAACCCCGGCACGGATCTCACCTTCTTCGACTTTCCGGCCGCCCCGGAGCGGCGCGGAACCAACGCGATTTCTCGCACCGGGCTTCGCGTCGCCGGCGAAAAAAGCCTCGGCTGGTGGCGCGACCGGTTGAAGGCGGCCGGCGGCGTCACCGGCGAGGTGATCGAGGTCGACGGCCGGTTGACGCTGCCGTTCGAGGACGGCGAGGGCCAGCGGCTGGTGCTGGTCGACGACGGCGGCGCGGGGGAAGCCTCGCCATGGGAGCGCAGCCCGGTTCCCGCCGAGCACCAGATCCGCGGCCTCGGTCCGATCGTGCTGACGGTGCACGAGATGTCGCGCACCGCCTCTGTGTTGACCGAGGTCATGAACATGCGCCACGTGCGCGCGTACGCCGCGCATGGCGCCGAGATTCACGTATTCGAGATGGGCGAGGCAAACAACGCAAAGAGTCCCGCCACTGAGTTGCACGTGATCGAGGACAAGACTTCACCGGTCGCGAGGCCGGGCGCCGGCGGCGTGCATCACGTCGCCTTCCGTACCCCGGACGAGACGCAGTATCACGCCTGGACGCAGCGGCTTAACGAATTGCGCGTGCCCAACAGCGGCGAGGTCGATCGCTTTTACTTTCGCAGTTTGTATTTCCGCGAGCCGAACGGCATCCTGTTCGAGATCGCGACCGACGGCCCGGGCTTTGCGGCCGACGAGCCGATGGCGACACTCGGCGAAAAACTGGCGCTGCCGCCGTTCCTCGAACCGCGCCGCGCGGCGATCGAGGCGGGGTTGAAGCCGATTTCGTGAGTTTGGCAGGCTTGGGCTATTCGTCCGCCGCAGCTCAGCGCGCGAAGGTGGAAGCCACAATGACGCGCCGCAGCAGACGATCTGGATGCGGGATGCGGTCGGCACTTGCCGGGAGCCAACGCGCCAGCGCTTGCCAAGTCCGGGCGTTGTGCAAAGATAGCGGCTTCAGGCGCGTCTCTTTCGAGCGGAGTTTCGTGTGGCCGAGCAGTTGCATCCCAGCGCGCCCCATCATCTGCCAAGCTTCATCACCGCGCCCGGCGACACCGATGTCTTGATGATCGTGGTCGGCATCATCCTGATTGCCGCCGTCCTCGGGGTCGGCAACCTCTATCTGCATTTGCACACGCTGCCGGAGCGGATGGCGCACAAGTCGCAGAAGCTGCAGTTCGAAATCGTGGCGGTGCTGGGCTTGCTGGCGCTGTTTACCCACAACCACCTGTTCTGGGTGATCGGCCTGTTCCTCGCCATGATCGACCTGCCGGATTTCAGCACGCCGTTGCGCAGGATCGCGGGATCGGTCGACAAGCTGGCCGGCGTTCCGCCTGAACCGGACTCGACCGAGCCGCCGACTGAAACTGCAGGCCACGCCGCCGGCGCCGCCAAGAGCGAGGCACAGGGGCATGCTTGAGATCCTCCTCTGCTCGCTCGTGACGATATTGCCGGACTATCTCTATCGCCGCTACCGGCAGGGAAAGCGCTTCGGCCACGAAATCACGCTCTATTCGGTCTGGTTCGAGCTACGATTTGGGATCGTCAGCTGCCTGATGCTCACGGTCGCGCTGATCACGATGATCTTCTACTATCATCCGTCAACCTCTTCGGCCACGTTGTACTATCGGACCGTCCCGATCATGTCCGAAGTAACCGGCCGGGTTGCGGAGGTTCACGTCGACCTCAGCGCGTCCGTCAAGCAAGGTGACGTGATTTTCAGACTTGACAACTCCAAGCAGGAAGCCGCGCTGCTGACGGCTAAACGCAAGGTCGCCGAAGTCGATGCCAGCATGCTTTCCGCGCAGGCCGACGTTCTCAAGATGGAAGCCCAGATCCAGCAGGCTCAGAGCGATTTTCAGCAAGCAACCGATGAGCTGAATACCAAGCGGGACCTCCAGCAACGCAATCCCGGCATCGTCCCGCAGCGTGACATCGAAAAGCTCCAGGTGCTGCAGGCGGGTCGCCAGGGCGCGCTTGATGCCGCCAATATTGCAAAGCAATCCGCGACGATCCGCGTTACCGCACTTCTTCCAGCCGAGAAAGCCAGCGCAGAAGCAGCATTGGCCGAAGCGCAGGTCGATCTGGACAAGACCTTTATTCGCGCCGGTGTCGACGGACGGGTCGAGCAGTTCGGACTGAGGCCGGGCGATATCGTCAATCCGATGATACGGACGGCTGGCGTTCTGATTCCGGATGGTGCGGGACGGAGCGGTCTGGTAGCAGGGTTTGGGCAGATCGAGGCTCAGGTGATGAAGGTCGGAATGGTGGCTGAGGCCACCTGCATTTCCAAGCCGTGGACGATCATTCCGATGGTGGTTACCAGTGTGCAGGACTACATCGCGGCGGGCCAGTTCAGGGGCGGCGAACAGCTGATCGAGGCGCAGAACACGACACGTCCTGGCACCATTCTCGTTATCATGGAGCCGATGTACAAGGGCGGGCTGGAAGGCGTGACGCCCGGCAGCAGTTGTGTCGCCAACGCCTATACCAGCAACCACGAACTGATAGCGTCAGGAAAAGTCGGTTCGTTGAAGAGCTTCGGGCTGCATGTCGTCGACGCCACCGGCCTCGTGCACGCGCTGCTGTTGCGGATCCAGGCTCTGCTGCTGCCGATCCAGACGCTGGTGCTGAGCGGACACTGAGTACCATCTTGTGATGGCGCGCAAGGACGTTGGGATCAACTCGGACGATGGCCTATCTTTTCCTTCTGGCGGTCCAATTGTTCGGTCTGATTTTCTTTGTCTGGGAGGGAATGCCTGAATTCAGGCAGATCGTGACCAGTCCCGGCGTGCAGCTTCAGAAAGACCTTCACGCTGATCTTCTATTGGTTGGCGTCTTTTCCGCCATGCAGATCTGCTTCTGGATCCGGGTCTGCCATGTTCCGATTCCGTTGCGGCACCCCAACATATTCCTGAACCACGTGTTCCTGTTTTTTGGCCGGCTTGGGTTTATCTTTGGCAGCGCGTTATTTTCCGTCGTGGTGTTCCGGCATCTCCCCGATCTCGGACCGCAAACCGACGTTTTCCTGGCCGCCCGACGTGGAAGCATTCTCGTGGCCTGCTTGTTCGCGCTGTTTTGCACCAGTCTGGAACTGGAGCGTCTGGGCCAGGCGTTCGAGAGCCGCAGACCGTAGCCAGGGTTGGGGATACCGAGTTACGGAACTGGCGTCGCGCGCGACGAGACCGCCGCTGTTGTTGCGGATCGGTGACATCACCGTCAAATCTTGCCGCACTGCGGTAAAGACGCTTCGATTCGCACAAGATTCCGGCAATTGCCTTTTTATGAATCAGGCGCTGCCCACGCCTTGCGTTGCGGACAGTAGTCTGCACGATGCCCAATGGGTGTCATGTGCTGATGCTGATTCGCGCGGGCGGATTACCCTCCGTCTGACAAATCGAGACGCGCGCCTCAGCAGGCCAGCGACGAGATGAGGAGCGGATCATGTACAACGATTCCCTGTTCAATGCGTTTGCGCGGTCCTTTGAGGCCCGCAGCGAAGTCGATATGTCGATGGCGGAGTATCTGGAATCGTGTCGGGGCGATCCGATGCGATATGCCAATGCGGCCGAGCGGCTGCTGGCGGCGATCGGTGAACCTCAGATGATTGACACGGCCAAGGACCCCCGCCTTGGCCGCATTTTTTTGAACCGGACCGTGCGCGCCTATCCGGCTTTCGCCGGTTTCCACGGCATGGAAGAGACCATCGAGCGCATTGTCGGGTTCTTCCGGCACGCGGCGCAGGGCCTGGAGGAGCGCAAGCAGATTCTCTATCTGCTCGGCCCCGTCGGCGGCGGCAAGTCGTCGCTCGCCGAGCGGCTGAAATCGTTGATGGAAGTTCATCCGATCTATGTGCTGAAGGCCGGCGACGAACTCAGCCCGGTGTTCGAAAGCCCGCTCAGCCTGTTCGACCCTGAAACGCTGGGGCCGATGATCGAAGAGAAGTACGGCATTCCACGCCGCCGCCTCAACGGGTTGATGAGTCCATGGTGCTACAAGCGGCTGGAAGCGTTCGGGGGCGATATCTCGCGGTTTCGCGTCGCCAGGATCCAGCCGTCGCGGTTGCGCCAGATCGGGATCGCAAAGACCGAGCCCGGCGACGAAAACAACCAGGACATCTCGTCGCTGGTCGGCAAGGTCGATATCCGCAAGCTGGAGACCTTCGCCCAGAACGACCCCGATGCCTACAGCTATTCCGGCGGGCTCAATCGCGCCAACCAGGGCGTGCTGGAATTCGTCGAGATGTTCAAGGCGCCGATCAAGATGCTGCATCCGCTGCTGACGGCGACGCAGGAGGGCAACTACATCGGCACCGAGAACATCGGTGCGATTCCGTTCACCGGCGTCATCCTCGCCCATTCCAACGAGTCCGAATGGCAGAGCTTCAAGACCAACAAGAACAACGAAGCGTTCATCGACCGCATCTGCGTGATAAAGGTGCCGTACTGCCTGCGGGTCACCGAAGAGCAGAAGATCTACGAAAAGCTGATCCAGGGCTCCGAACTCGCCGCCGCTCCCTGCGCGCCGGCGACGCTGGAGACGCTGGCGCGCTTCTCGGTGATGTCGCGCTTGCGCCGGCACGAGAACTCGACGCTGTTTGCCAAGATGCGGGTCTATGACGGCGAAAGCCTGAAGGAGTCCGATCCGAAGGCGCGCAGCGTTCAGGAATACAAGGACGCCGCCGGCGTCGACGAAGGCATGGACGGGGTCTCGACGCGCTTTGCCTTCAAGATCCTGGCGGCGACCTACAACCACGATACCACGGAAATCGGCGCCGACGCGGTCCACCTGATGTACACGCTGGAGCAGTCGATCCGCCGCGAGCAACTGCCCGACGAAGTCGAAAAGCGTTACCTCGAATTCATCAAGGCCGATCTGGCGCCGCGCTATGCCGAATTCATCGGGCACGAGATCCAGAAGGCCTATCTGGAATCCTATTCGGACTACGGGCAGAACCTGTTCGACCGCTACGTCGATTACGCCGACGCCTGGATCGAGGATCAGGATTTCAAGGATCCCGACACCGGGCAACTGCTCGACCGCGAGCTGCTCAACCAGGAACTGACCAAGATCGAGAAGCCCGCGGGCATTGCCAATCCGAAGGATTTCCGCAACGAGGTCGTCAAGTTCTCGCTGCGGTCGCGGGCGCAGCATGGCGGCAAGAATCCTTCCTGGACCAGCTATGAGAAGATCCGGGAAGTGATCGAGAAGCGGATATTTTCGCAGGTCGAAGATCTGCTTCCCGTGATCTCGTTCGGCTCGAAAAAGGATGGCGAGACCGAAAGAAAGCACGGCGAGTTTGTCGAGCGGATGGTCGCGCGGGGCTATACCGAACGGCAGGTTCGCCGGCTCGTCGAATGGTACATGCGCGTGAAGCAGGCTGGCTGAGGCGAGTGAAGTGGCTATTCATATCGTCGACCGGCGGCTGAATCCGGGCAGCAAGAGTCTTGAAAATCGCCAGCGGTTCCTGCGCCGGGCCAAGGCGCTGGTGCAGGGGGCGGTCAAGAAGTCATCGCAGGAGCGGGACATCAAGGATGTGCTGGAGGGCGGTGAGATCAGCATACCGCTCGACGGCATGAACGAGCCGCGCTTTCGCCGCGAGGGCGGCACGCGCGACATGGTGGTCCCCGGAAACAAGAAGTTCGTCGAAGGCGACATGCTGCCGCGGTCGGGCCAGGGCAGCGGCAAGTCGAACGGTCCGGGCGAGGGGGACGGCGAGGACGGGTTCCGTTTCGTTCTCAGCCGCGACGAATTCGTCGACCTGTTTCTCGACGATCTGGAATTGCCCGACCTCGCCAAGCGTAAACTTGCCGAGGTCGAAAGCGAGGGCATTCATCGGGCCGGTTACACGACCTCCGGCTCGCCCGCGAATATCTCGGTGAGCCGCACGGTCGGCCGTGCGATGGCGCGGCGGGTGGCGTTGCGAAGACCGCGGCCCGAGGCGCTGGCGGCGCTCGAAGCCGAACTGGCTGATTGCAGCGAGGCGCGCCGCGCCGAAATCGAGGCCGAGATCGAGGTCTTGAAAGCCAGGATACGCAAGATTCCGTTCATCGATCCGATCGACATCAGATACCGACGGTTTGAAACGGTGCCGAAGCCGGCAGCGCAGGCCGTGATGTTCTGCCTGATGGATGTGTCGGGTTCGATGACCGAGCACATGAAGGATCTCGCCAAGCGTTTCTACATGCTGCTCTACGTGTTTCTGAAGCGCCGCTACCGTCACGTCGAAATCGTCTTCATCCGGCATACCGACAAAGCCGAAGAGGTCGACGAGGAGACGTTCTTTCGCGGGCCGGCGTCCGGCGGCACTTTGGTGTCGAGCGCATTGCAGGTGATGCACGATATCGTCCGGTCGCGGTTTCGTCCGGCGGACTGGAACATCTACGCCGCGCAGGCCTCCGACGGCGACAATTCGAGCTCCGACAGCGAACTCGTGGCGCGGTTGCTGACGGACTTGATCCTGCCGGCCAGCCAGTTCTACGCCTATCTGGAAGTCGGACAGGACAACGGCCTGACCTTTGACATGCCCGATTCCTCGCTGTGGACGCTGTACGAGCGCTTGCGCGCCGATGGGGCGCCGTTGTCGGCGCGCAAGGTCAGCGAGCGCAACGAAATCTTCCCGGTGTTCCACGATCTGTTCAAGCGCCGCGGCAAACAGGAGAGGGTCGCCTGATGACTGCGACGGATCAATTGCTGTTCGATGGCGCCGACTGGGACTTCCGGACGTTGCAGCGCATCTGCGACGCCTGTGAAGACATTGCGCGCACCGAACTCGGTCTCAACGTCTATCCCAACCAGATCGAGGTCATCACCGCCGAGCAGATGCTGGATGCCTATTCGTCGGTGGGCATGCCGCTGTTCTACAAGCATTGGTCGTTCGGCAAGCACTTCGCCTATCAGGAGGCCTCGTATCGCAAGGGCCTGATGGGCCTCGCCTACGAGATCGTCATCAACAGCTCGCCCTGCATTTCCTACCTGATGGAGGAAAACACCGCGACGATGCAGACGCTGGTGATCGCGCATGCCGCGTTCGGCCACAATCACTTCTTCAAGAACAACTACCTGTTCAAGCAATGGACCGACGCCGACGGCATTCTGGATTATCTCGAATTCGCCAAGAGCTATGTGACGCA
Source organism: Xanthobacteraceae bacterium (assembly GCA_019748335.1). Lineage (GTDB taxonomy): Bacteria > Pseudomonadota > Alphaproteobacteria > Rhizobiales > Xanthobacteraceae > Bradyrhizobium. The sequence goes on along the minus strand of JAIEPP010000280.1, from coordinate 1,725 downwards.
ATGCGAGGAGCGCCATGGGCGGCAGGCGGTCGAGCAGACGCTCGATGCCGCGCATGCGCTGATGTCGCACGGTATCGACCGCTATGCCGGCAAGAAGAAGCTCGACCTTCGCGCCGAGGAGAAGCGCGCCGGCCAGCGCCGTCTGCACGAGGAAGGCGCGTTCAACGACCTCTGGCGAACCGTCCCGGCCGGTCCGGTCAAGAGCGGCACGGTGCTCAGCGTCGAGCGCCGCCGCAAGTTGCTGGGGCTACCGCAGGAAAACCTGCTGTACTTTCTCGAAAAGTCGGCGCCGCGGCTGGCGCCCTGGCAACGTGAATTGCTGCGGATCGTGCGCCACATCGCGCAGTATTTCTATCCGCAAAGCCAGACCAAGGTCATGAACGAGGGAACCGCGACCTACGTTCACTATCGCATCATGAACCGGCTGCACGAACAGGGCAGGCTGTCCGACGGCAATTTTCTGGAGTTTCTGCAGAGCCACACCAACGTCGTGTTCCAGCCCGATTTCGACCATCGCGGCTTTTCCGGCTTCAACCCTTACGCGCTGGGTTTTGCGATGATGCAGGACATCGAGCGCATCGTCACCAATCCCGAACAGGAGGATCGCGAGTGGTTTCCGGATATTGCGGGCCGCGGCGATGCGATGGCCGTGCTGCGCGACACCTGGGCCAATTATCGCGATGAAAGCTTCATCAGCCAGTTCCTCAGCCCGCGGCTGATGCGGCACCTCCGCTTGTTCCATCTGCATGACGATCCCGCGCAAGAGGAGGGCATCAGGGTCGATGCCATCCACGACGAGCGCGGCTACCGCCGGCTTCGCCGTGAACTGGCACGGCAATATGACGTCGGCTTCATCGACGCCAATATCGAAGTCGTCGACGTCGATCTTGCCGGCGATCGGCGCCTGATGCTGCGGCACACCGTCGTCAAAGGCGCCAGACTCAACGAGGCCGATGCGGCACATGTGCTGCAGCACCTCGCCAATCTCTGGAGCTATGACGTGTCGCTGGTCGAGGTCGACGAAGCCGACGTCGTCCTCAAGGAACACAAGACGACGCCCCGGACGGTCGCGGCCGTCGCTTAGAGTTTCGGCGCGTAGCCGGCTCCGCAGTTCACTTTTGCGTTTATTTTCCGGCTTGCGGCCTCGTTCTCGGACGCGGCATTGTCTAGATCGTACTTACTGATCCCTCATCAGCGAGTCGCGAAATGGGCAAGGAAGAAAAAACCGACGCGGAACTCGAAGATATGATCCTGCAGCGCCTGGTGATCGGCGGTGTCTATGTCTCCGTGCGCAAGGATCCGATCCTCGGCTGGCGTCCGACTGTGGTTACCGCGCCGAAACACACCAAAAACGCGCAGGAGCTTGCCGACAAGATTGCGGCCGAACTGCGCAAGAAATTCGTCTTGAAGGATTGATGCGCCGGACGAAATGCCGGAGACCAAGTTCAGCTTAACGCGTGGATCGACGGTCGTGACGCATCGGAGCAATCCGCCGATGCCGCAATTTCCGTCATTGCGAGCGAAGCGAAGCAATCCATTTCACCGCGGAAGGAAAGAATGGATTGCCGCGTCGCTTCGCTCCTCGCAATGACGTTGATAGAAATGCGACTTCGCGTTCTCGAACCCGAACCGCTCAGCCCGGTCCGGCCCCCTGCGTCGCCGTATACACCGCATACAGCGACTGGCTCGCGGCCATGAACAGGCGGTTACGCTTGGGGCCGCCGA
>JAIEPP010000409.1 GCA_019748335.1 Xanthobacteraceae bacterium | reverse complement strand
GAAGTGCGCCATCCAGGTATCGTAGCCGAAGATGTATTCGTGATTGCCCGAGATCACGTGCACGCCGTCGGCCGCCCTGAGGTCGCGCAGCGGCTCGATGTCCTTGCGCCGCGCATCGAGCGTGCCGTCGATCAGGTCTCCCGTGATCGCGATCAGGTCCACGCCGAGCGCGTTCGATCGCTCGACCACCGCGCGGGCCCATGAAACGGGAAACAGCCGGCTGATGTGAAGGTCGGTCAATTGCAGAATGGTGTAGCCTTCAAATTCTTTTGGAAGTCCGCTTATTCCGACTTCGACATCCCTGAGCGGCGGAACCCGCATCGCCTGATGGACGCCGATCGCGGCAGCGACCGCCGCCAGCACAGCCATTCCGTAGCGGACGTCATCGGGCGCGCCCACGAGGCCGCCATGGATCAGCGCTGCGAACAGCAGTCCGGCATCGAGCAGCAGTTGCAGCAGCGCCAGCAGGATGACGGCGCCGAACGCCCAGTTGAAGAGCGCGACCACCGGACGCGGAAACTCCGGCGAGAACATCGAGCCCGACGAGAGCTCACTCCAGCGGTGAAACTGCAACGCGACGAGCACGAACACCGCCATCACGAATCTTGACCGCGAGCGGCAACTCGAGCGGCCAGATGAAGCGGGTCAGGATCAGCAGCCAGGTCAGGCCGAATATGAGTTGGGGAATCGCTTCTCTCCAGGTCGCGACACGCTAGCAACCCGAATACCGCCGGTCCGGACTCTCGAGTTCCCTGAGATAGGCCAGGCCATATTCCGCCAGCTCACGGGAATCGGCCTTGCCCGCCGAGGACAAGGTACTGATATAGCGTCGGATCTTCAGGCTGGACTCGTGATCCAGGTCCCGGCCGTAGGCTCTAACGATGGCGGTCAAAACGTCAGTCATCGGCGGTTTTGGGCGTGCCTGTGAAGTGTGCAACGCACCATTTCCCGGGCCCCCCGTCAACTGGACTTAGTGGTTAGGGTTTATTGTCCCCCGCTTCATGTGCCGTTCAGGGTGCGGGCGTCCACGCGATGGCATCGTCCTTGGCGACCGGCCTGCGCCATAAAATCGGCAGATCGAATCTATCTTTTCGGATAATGAGCGGCTGCGGCCTCGCGAAAGATCGCCGCGGCTGAAAAGGTGTCTCTGACATGTCGAAGCGACGATGGATATTCCTGCTGATCATCATCGTGATTGTCGGCTCGGCCGCTGCGGGAACCCGGTACTATCTGAGCAAATGCCACGGCATGGACGCGTGCGCCGCCGCTGACGCGGAAAGCCATGAGAGAGACAAGCCCAGCGAACCGCAGTAGCGCCTGATGAGCGTCGCGGTTCAGGAAGCCGAAGTAAAATGCATTTCACGAACAAACTCCTGCTGGGGCTATTCCTCTGTCTCTCCGCTCCTGCCTTCGCACAGACATCCGCCGATCCGGCCGCGTTGATCTCCGACTTTCGGGTTCAGCACCGGGAAGGCCGCGTCAAATCCGACGCCACGCTGAAGCGGATTGCGCAAGACCAGGCCAACGCCATGGCCGCCAAGGGCGTGATGGACCATGACGTGCTCGGTCCCTTCGGCTCGCGCGTGGCGCCGGCCAATGCCGGACGGGCCGCCGAGAACATCGCGTATGGCTATGACAGTTTCCCGAAGACGCTGGATCAGTGGATCAACTCCTCCGGTCATCGCAAGAATCTCTTGATGCACGAAGGCGAGCGCGTCGGCGTTGCCAGCGCCAGGAGCGGCACCAATGGACGCACCTACTGGGCGATGGTGATCGCCGGCAGCTACGAGAAGCCGAAGGCGGCCGGGAAACCTGCTGGTGCAAAGGCAGTGCCCGTAGCCGCGAAGCCGAAAGCCCGGGCACCACAGTCCTGCAGATTAAAAATCCTGAGCATCTGCCTTTGACCGAGCGCGCGACGCGTCAGGAAACTTTGGACGCGAGGCGACGTCGCGGCCTAAATTTCGACGGGCGACAGCAGCCAATTGTTCAGGTCCTCAACCGACCATCGGCGGCGCGCCAGGAGATGATCCGCCAGCAGCCAGTACTGGGTGCGGCTGGCTTCGAACGGACCGAAATTCGCCACGTAAAGTGCGAGCATCTTCACTTCCTGCCCCAGATCGTCTTGCTCGCCGATCGCGGGGTCGAAGTACCGCAAATAGTCGTTTGAGCTGTGGTGGATGAAGCCGCGTGCCGGCAGACGCTCACACAGGGAGGCGTATTCCCGTGTCTGCAAGATCCAGGCGTGCCAGATGTCGTCGATTTCCCTGTTCACCGGGATAGCGCCCGTGCACTCGTGCGAGATGAACAGGAACTTCAGCGTTTCTTCGATACGGGCCCGCAAGTCGTCCGCCTGCAGGTTGGCGAACTTGCAGCGAAAGTAGTGCAACATCGGCGGGTCCAGAAACGCCGACACCAGTTGATCGTTGGTCATCATGCCTTACCGCTGGACAGGCATTCCGAAGCCCGGCTGCGTTTGAAGAACTTGTACTTTCTTGTTGGGGCAGCAGGTGCCGCCGTCCGGTTTGCAACAGCCGTCGCGCGCCATCACCGCGAGCACGCCCCGGTCCACGAGATGTTTCAACGCATCGTCATTCACCACCATCACGCGTCTTGTCAGTTCTTTCAGGAGCGCCTCCATGCGGATTTGCGACACGGTTTCGAACTGCTGCAAGGCAGCCATCTGTTTCTCGTCAGACATGTTATCCCTCCGGGTTCACGAGCGTTCGCGTGGATAGGCGGCGACGCAGCGACCCGCGTCTGGATCGCGAGGGGCGCGGTGAACTGGACGCCTGCCAGGAGTGTATGGGGTCTGCTACCAAATCGCGTATGAAGGAATTCACACAACGGAGGATTGGTGTCGTCATGTCGGCTCGCCAGCTCGCTCCCCGCGCCAGGAGTACCCCATGAAACTCGGATCATTCGCCCGATGCCTTCCGGCGCTCGGCCTCACTGCCCTGCTCTCGCTCGCCCCCGCTGCCGCCGCCGATATCCGCGTCATGATCTCCGCGGGCTTCCACGGCGCCTATGCCGAACTCGCACCCGTCTTCGAGCGCGCCAGTGGGGTTCAGCGCGAACACAGAGAGAACAAAGTTCCCTGAAATAGCGGGGGCAAGCGAAAGGGCACCACCGCAAGCTATTGCACATGACCGGCGCGACCCGTTAGCTTCGCGCCACGATGCTTCGGCCACGCACTCCGGCCCGATTGGAGATGGTGATCTGATCATGAACCCACGGTGGGCAACCATAGCCGTGTTGTGCCGAGAAGCCGCTGTGCCGGCGTTGGTTCTGACGTGGATCGCCGGGTCCGGTTTTGCGGCCGTCGATAGCACCGGCGCCGCGCCGATCGCGGATCGCCTCGCACCGCAGCTGGCCGCGGACGCCAGATTCGCCGACAAGCCACAGCCGATTGCGCTCGCTGCTGTCAGTCCATCCGTCACGCTCGATCTGCCCGCTACTCAAGATCTGTCGGTCGTCAGCAAACCAGCGACGGCGGACGTGACCACCGAGACCATCATCCCCACCGAGACAACGGCGACTCCGGTTTCGCGTGAGCCGGACCCGATCGTGACGGCCGCACTCACGGACCCATCGGAAATCCTGCGGCCGGAAACACCGCAGCCCGAAACGCCCGAGCCGGGCATCGCGAGCCGCGAGCCGGGCATCGCGAGTCGCGAGCCGGGCGATGTCAATCAGAACAGTCAGGGCAATCAGGGCATCGGCTCCGTCGAAATTCTCGATGAATGTTTCGTCGTCGAAGCCTGCGTCGACCGCTACCTGTTCGCGCTCTATCAGCGCGCGCCCAAGGAAGACACCGTCAAGGTCGAAGAAAAGAGAAGGGTGACCGTCAAGCGCAAAGGCAAACTGTTGACGGTGACACGGACCTTTACGACACGCGTCGATCAGGATTTTGCCTGGAAGGATCCCAAGGCCGCCGATCGGGCCGGCATGTCGATGGCGGAATACGTCATCGGCGGCATGGATCGGGATTTCAAACTGAAACTGTTTCGCATGCTGTACGCAGCCGAGCAGCAAGGCCTGTCGCCCGGCATCACCAGCGCCTTCCGCGATGACTATCGGCAATCGATTGCATCCGGCCTCAAGGCGGCCAGCGACCGCTCCTATCACGGCGGCAGCCTGCGCGGCGGCTATGGCCACGGGATGGCGGCGGATATCGTCAGCGTCACCGGCGCCACGCGCGCACAGCGGCTGACATCCACCCAGACGTTCTGGAAATGGGTCGATGCCAACGGCACCGAGTTTGGAATCGGCCGGCCCTATCTCGATCACGATCCGCCGCATGTCGGCCCGATCGACGGCAAGGAATATGCCGCCAAGCGTCCGAACGCCCAGGCCCGGCAGGAAGCGTCCGCGAGGCGCGCCAACCGGGGCGCGACGCGAATGGCGCGCGCTCACTGAGCCTGCCGGACAATCGCCCGCGAATCTGCGTACAAGGCCCGTTCAGGCCACATCCATGTCAGCGACGTGCGGATGACTGCCGGCGTCGCCGTTAACTTCACCATCTGGTGATCCGGTGTTGATCGCCGGTGAGCGTTTCGAAACTGGTTTGCTGCGCCGCGCGTAACTATCTCGCACAAGCGAAGAAACCAGGAAGCCAACGTGACGAACGACCACAACGAACGATCCACCGCCCTGTTGCCCGTGGCGATCACAGCCGTGATTGCGGCGATCGGCATTGCCGGCATGGCGTATCTGTTCGTTGCCGCGGACCCGGCCCCCGAGGGTGGCGTCGGAATGCAATCCACCAGCGCGGCCTTCCGGGCCGGGGCGACCATCACGCCGACGCAGCCGGCGCCAGGGTCGGCGCGTCCGCCGAGGTCGATCACGGTCGCCGACGAGGCGCGTCAGGGCCTCTGAGCGACAAAGCCGGCGCGTTGGCCGTCCGATGAGCCGCGCTGGCCGGCACTTCAAAAATTTGCGCCGCCTCACAGTCCCGCAGTGACGAACGACCGTTTGGACCTATAGTGTAGGTCAGGGGTTGTTCCGAAGCTGAGCCGACACGATGCGGGGTCCTCATGCCGAAAAAGGGAATCACCGGCCACGACGAGTGGGTGGTCACGGAAGCCTTGGCGACGGCGCTGATCGCGCTGGAGCAGCTGGAACCAACCCAGCAATCCGGCCAGCAGATGGACGACATCCGCAAGATGCTGGCCGCCAAATGTCAGCCCGGAACCTTCAACCTGCATCTCGCGCAGGCGAAGTGTCGGCTGTTTCCGCACGCGGACCGCGACACTGTCTATCGCGAATACGGATTTGAGGACCGGGAAGTTTGAAGCACCGCTTGCAGTGCCGGAGGGCGTTTCAAAGGAACAGCCGAGCGCGGATTGCCCTGGGGTAGGTGAAAGGCGCCGCACCCGGCTGTCCGACCGCGCGGCGGAGCGGTCGCTGTAATCAAAACATCAGAGGCTTAAAGAAGCGTCTTCGTTTCACGAGCGAGGTGATTGAAGTTGCATGGTAATCCCGCGCGATGTTCAACAGCCGCGGCAAATCCCCGTAAAGCTGCTGGTCTGCGGGCGATCGCGACGACGCGGCGAAGGCTTCCTCGGCGCGACATTTTGGGCGCTGAAGCGCGACGATCCATCGGAATAAGACGGCGTCACCAGCCGTGAGCGCGACGGCTGCGGCGGCGAGGAATTGAGCGAGCCATAGGACGTCGGCGGCGCCGGCGCATTGGTGCCGAGCGGCGGCATTCTAGCCGCATTGCCGATGCCGCTGGGGTCGGACACGGCGCTGGGATTGGCGGGACTGAAAGGAATGCCCGAGATCGCCGAACTGCCGGCGCCGGCCGATCCCGCCGGCGGCACCAGCTGTGCGAAAGCTTCGGCCGGCATGATCGCGCCGGCGAGCGCAAGAACCAGAACGAGCGCTGCGGGGCGGAACATCGGAGACTCCAGGGTGGCTGCACATGCAACAAACATCTAGGTCGCGCGTTCCCATAATTGAAGCCGGCTCCCCGTCTTTTACCGGGTAGGCGTTTTCGCAGGAATCAGACCTAATTACCGTACGACCACGCTTTGGGATTTTGGCGGAATGAATCAGCCCGAGATCTACGATCGCGATATCCGTGCTTTGCAGGAGTGGTTGCGCGGCGCCTGGCGGCAGCTCGGCGACCCCTCGCTTACGACCTTTGCGCGCCGCGAATTACGCAACCAGATGAAGCAGTGCAGCGACGACCTCAAGGCCTGTCTGCAAAGTATGGAAGCGCAACCGCAACCGGTCCGCGACTCCGACCGGTCGTTTGCCAGACCCGAGTTGCGGATTCTGGCCTGACGCCGATTTGGCCTGAAGCGAAAACGATCGGGCGCCGTTCGCCGATGTAATGCCGCATTGCCCTTGTATGGTCGAAGCGTGCTGCACGGAATCGGGAAACCGGCGATGACGAAAACAACTATCTGCCTGGCAGCTCTCGGCCTGATGCTCGGCTCGGCCGCCTTGGCCGAAGGTCCCGCCCCCGCCTTCACGGTGATCTCGCCGGTATTCGGCCAACTCGTCACCTTCGCGATGCCGTCCAGCTTCGTGGTGATTGGCGAGAACACCAACGGGCCAAGCTACATCCGCGAGGCCGTCCTGAAGGGCGAGACCGCCAACCGCTGGACCCAGATGATCACGGTGACCGGCGCCAAGGGTCTCGTCGCCAATCCAAAAGTGTCACCGGAGACGTTTGCGGCATCGATCGCCGGCGGCTTCAGGTCCGCCTGCCCGGACACCTTTGCGGTCAAGGCAATCGGTCCAACCAAATTTGGCGATCAGGATGCCTATGTGGCCATCGCAAGCTGCGGCAGCGTGGAGTCGAGCGCCGACAAGCACAGCGAAACCGCGCTCGTCATCGCTGTCAAAGGCAGCGCCGATTACTACACGCTGCAATGGGCCGAACGCGCGCCCGGTTCAGGCAAGACCGGCATCGACGAGGCCAAATGGCTGGCGCGGCTGCGCCAGCTGCAGCCGATCCGCCTCTGTCCGCTCGTGCCGGGCGAGCGCGCACCCTACCCGAGCTGCGTTAGCAAGAGCTAGCCGCGGCGCCGGCAAGGGCTAGCCGGTTCGTCCTTGGCCGGCCTGCAGCCCGTCCTGTTGATAACCCCTCCGCCCCCGGCCTGACGGCGAGACAGCCGGCCGTGGTGTGCTATCGGCATAGCGGCCTGAACCGATTTCCACTGGAAATCGCTCGAACGACGGACAGAAACAGATGCGGATCACCCTTGTCGGTTCCCGCCATTTCGGCGTGACGACTTTCAATATGCTGCGCCAGCACGGCGTCGATATCGTGCGCGTCGTCGTTCATGACGGCGAAGACCGGCTGGCCGCCGCGGCTGAAGCCGTCGGTATCGAGGTGGTCGTGCAGGCCAACCCGAAATTCGTGGCCGCCGCCGAGATCGCCCCCAGCACCGATTTGATCGTCACGGCGCACAGCCACGCCCGGGTCACCAGGGAGGCGCTGGCCGCCGCCAAGCTCGGCGGTATCGGCTACCACCCTTCGCTCCTGCCGCGGCACCGCGGCATCGCCGCGGTCGAGTGGACCATCCGGGAGGGCGACCCGATCGCCGGCGGCACCGTCTACCATCTCGCCGACCGCATGGACGCCGGCGCGATCGCCGCCCAGGAGTGGGTGTTCGTCAAGAAGGGCGAAACCGCGCGGGAACTCTGGGAACGGGCGCTGGCGCCGCTCGGCTACAAGCTGCTCGGCGACGTCATCGACTACGCCAAGGCCCATAAGAGCCTGCCCGCCAAGCCCCAGGACGAGCAATTTGCGACCAAGGCGCCGGCGCTGGCGGACGCGAAGCACTGAGCCCCGCCGGAAGGCCCGATTCGGGTTCGAATTAGCCCCGAACGGGGTTAATTTCCGTGTGCCCGATCGGAACCGAATTCACCTTGATGTGTTTGAATCAACAGGAACATTCTTGGGTGCTGCGTCGCACCAAAGTTTGAACACATTGTGCCCGGATAAGGCCCGTCATCACACACATTTCAAGGGATTTGATCCATGCGCGCCAATCGCATTCGCGACCTGTTTTTTGCTTCGTTCCTTGCCTCCGCCGCAGCCCTCGCGGCCGCCCCCGTTTCCGCCCAGCAGCCCTATGACGGCCTTTGGCAGGTGACCGTTGTCACCAAGAGCGGCAGCTGCGACGCGCAAACCACTTCAACCGTCAACGTCAGCGACGGCAAAATTTCGGGCGGCCCGGTCTCCGGCACCGTTGGCAGCGGGGGACTTGTGCGAGTCTCGATCAATGGTGCATATGCGAACGGACAACTCAGTGGCAATTCCGGATCGGGGAAGTGGAATGGTGCATCATCAGGCGTTCCGTGCAGCGGTCGATGGGAAGCATCCCGTCAGTAACAAAAACCGGTCAACGGGACTACTCGCCCAAACGCGGCGGCTGACATTCGCAGCCGTCGCTTTTTTTATCGGAACCCTGGCCGCCTCAACCAGCCACGCGCAGTCCAGCGCCTTCGCCGGTCTGGCTGGTAATTGGTCCGGCGGCGGCACCGTGTCGCTCGATGACGGCTCAAGCGAACGCATCCGCTGCCGCGCGACCTATCAGGTCATCGGGCCGACGATGGACATGAACCTCACCTGCGCCAGCGATGCCTACAAGTTCAACCTGCGGGCCTCGGTCTCCGCCGCGGGCGGCGACGTGACGGGTACGTGGAGCGAAACCAGCCGCAATATCGGCGGCAGCATCCAGGGCCATGGCGCCAACGGCAGTTTCCAGGTCGTCGCCCAGGCGGCCGGCTTCAACGCCAACATCGGATTGCGAACGACCAGCAACAAGCAGACGATCTCCATGAAGGCCGACAGCCAGTTCCGCGCGGCGACTATCTCGCTTTCGAAATAAGACGAGCCGATCTCGTTCGCTCACGAAATCGCCCGCATCTGCGGGCGATTTCAGTTTGGACGGATGGCGCCCGCGAGCTGGTCTTGACTGGTCCTGACGGGTCTTGGGCTCAACTGGTTTTGGGCTTTTCCAGCTTCGCCGCGGTTTCCTTGATGGTCTTGGCGACCAGCAGCGCCTGTTCCTCGTTGAAAGCAAAATCATGCACGCCGTTGTGCGTGGTCAGCGACAGCACCAGGATGTCGGGCTGCTGTTCCGGCCAGCCAGTGGCGAAGGCGGTCACGAAGTTTGCCGAGGTCGATCGATTGGTCATGGGCCGTGATTTCCTTTTGTCTCTTGTCCGGTGCGTCTGCTCCGACGCGAAGCGCTCGATGTCGAGCTACCCCTTGCTACCGCTTTGCTACCCCTTGGGAACGTAAGCGGTGACTTCAATTTCCACCTTGGCCCTGACGTCGACGAGCCCGTTGATATAGAGCAGCGTCGACGGCGGAAAATTCCGTCCCAGCGTTTCCTTCCAGGCCGCGCCGATGCCAGCGCCCGCGGCTTCATATTCGCTGCGGCTGGTCAGATACCAGGTCAGGCGGACGATATGCTCGGGGCCGGCGCCGGCCTCGGCGAGCAGCTTCATGATCCGCTTCAGCGCGCTGCCGACCTGGGCGCCCATGTCGGGGGCATAGTCGCCCTTCTCGTCGCCACCGGTCTGGCCGGCCAGCACGATCCACTTGCCGGGCCCGTCGATCTCGACACCATGGGAAAAGCCGCGCGGCTTCGACCATTCGGCCGGTTGCAGGATACGCATGGACAAAGTCCTCCCGTTTTTTGTTGTTCCAGGGCGACGAAGCATCGAACCTCAGATGCGCAATTGCGCATTGGGGAATCTCGTCATTCCGGGTTCAATTCGCGCCCCGGAATGACGATGAGAAAGTTAGCCGATCCCTTAGCACCGAACCGGCGGTCACTCCCACAGCGAAATTGGTCCTCGCATCGCTGCGTCAGCACATTTGCGCGTTGCAAATCGGGGCGGGCTCGCCGATACCCGCCTGCCCTTCCCGATCAGGTCCCCATTCCCGTCCATGACCAAAACACCTTCCAAACCGATGGCCGCGATGTGGATGGCCTGCTGGCTGTCGCTGATGCTGATCCTGACGGTTGCCGGCCGCGAGGCCATGCGGGAGCTGAACGTGTTTCAGCTCATGGAGGTGCGCTCGGTACTGGGGCTCCTGATGCTGACGCCGCTGATCCTGGCGCAAGGCGGGTTTGGCGTGGTGAAAACCGCGCGGTTTGCCCAGCACGCCGCGCGCAACCTCATTCACTACAGTGCGCAGCTCGGCTGGTTTTTTGCGCTGACGCTGATTCCGATCGGTCAGGTGGTGGCGATCGAATTCACCATGCCGATCTGGACCGCGATCCTGGCCGCGAGTTTTCTCGGCGAGCGGATGACAGCCTGGAAGATTGCCGCGATCGTGCTCGGGGTGGTCGGCGTCGTCGTCATCGTCCGCCCCGCGATGGGCGTGATCAATCCCGGTCAGTTGATCGCGCTCGGTGCCGCCGTCGGCTTCGGGATTTCCATGGCCATGCTGAAATCCCTCACCCGCACCGAAAGCGCGCTGGCGGTAATCTTCTGGATGCTGGTCGTGCAATCGGTCGCAGGCTTGTTTCCAGCGCTCTATGTCTGGACCTGGCCCCCGACCCAGACCTGGGGCTATGTCGCCGTGGTCGCGGTGTGCGGAACGTTCTCCCACTACTTCCTGGCCCGCGCGATGCAGTATGCCGACGCCACCGTCGTCGTGCCGATGGACTTCCTGCGGGTTCCGCTGACCGCCGCCGCGGGCTGGCTGATCTTTGGCGAACGGCTCGACATATTCACCGTTCTTGGCGCGGCGTTGATCCTGACGGGAAATCTGCTGAACCTGAAACCGGCGGCGCCGGTTCGGGCGCGGGCCGCGACCTGATTGCGTCGGTCCGGCGGCTGGCTGTGATCTGGATCACGCCCGGAGCCAAGCCCTTAGGATAAAATATGCCGGTAAGATAATCTGCACGTGCACCAATGATTTAGCGGTAACTTACTGTTCCCCGGGGTTCGCGCGGCTGACGCATTTTTTGTCGCGCGAAGCGTGGGTTTTTCGTGTAACCTGCCGCCAGCGCGTTACCGCCAAAATCTTTTCGATTCTGCCTGGGGATTTCAGATGCGATATCCAGCCTTCATTTTTTCCCTGTTCTGCATGGTCCTTTCCGCCGGCGCCGCCCAGGCGGAACGCCGCGTCGCCTTCGTGGTCGGCAACGGCACCTACAAGAACGTAGCCCAGCTTCCCAATCCGCCGATCGATGCCAAGGCGATGGCCGGTGTGCTGCGCAATGTCGGCTTCGAGGTGGTTGAAGGCACCAACCTCACCCGCGACAAGATGACGGAAAAGCTGCTCGACTTCGGCAAGAAGGCGCAAGGCGCCGATGTCGCGCTGTTCTTCTATGCCGGCCACGGCATCGCCATCGGCGGCACCAACTACCTGCTGCCGGTCGATGCCGACATCAAATCGGAAATGGACGTCAAGCTCGGCGCCGCCATCAACATCGACCTGACGCTCGACCAGACCATGAGCGACGCCAAGGTCAAGCTGGTGTTCCTCGACGCCTGCCGCGACAACCCGTTCGCCGCCAAGATCAAGTCTAACTCGGCCACCCGCAGCGTCGCGGTCGGATCGGGTCTCGCCGAAATGAAATCCGGTGAAGGCACGCTGATCGCGTTCGCGACGGGACCGGGCCAGACCGCGCTCGACGGCCAGGAAGGCACCAACAGCCCGTTCACCCGCGCGCTGATCGCCAACATCGCGACCCCCGGCGTCGAGATCCAGCAGGCCATGACCAAGGTCCGCGCCCAGGTCAATGAGGAGACCAACAAGGGCCAGTTGCCGTGGGGTCACACCAACCTGATCGGCTCGGTCTATCTCAACGGGGCGCCCGCCCCCGCCACGGCAGGGGCGCCGGCGGCACCGGCTGCGGTGGCTTCCGCGGCGGGATCCGACGTCGAGCTCGAATTCTGGCGCTCGATCAAGGACTCCAACAAGCCTGAAGAGCTGAATGCCTATGTCAGCCGCTATCCCAACGGCCAGTTCAAGCCGCTGGCGCTGTCGCGTCTCGCCGCGCTTGAGAACGGCCCGAGCACCGCCACCCGTAACCTGACCGCCGGTGTCGATCCCGCGACCTTCAACGAGCCGTCCAACCAGACCACCGAGGACCAGATCGGCCTCGACAAGGGCCAGCGCCGCGACGTGCAGCGCCGCCTCAACGGGCTCGGCTTCGACACCAAGGTGACCGGCACCTTCGACCAGTCCACCCGCGCCGTGATCACGCGCTGGCAGGCCGCCCGCGGCTATCCCTCATCCGGTTTCCTCAACAAGTTGCAGCACAAGGCCATGCTGTCGGAAATCGTCGCGGCTACGTCGTCGGCAAGCTCCAGCGATGAGAGCGATCGCCCTGCACGCCGCCGTGCGAGCAGTGGCGGCGGAGGCGGTGGTGGTGGCGGCGGCGGCGGCGGTGGTCATCACAGCGGCGGCGGTCCTGATCCTGCCGGAGCCGGACGCTTCATCGGCGGCGTGATGGGCGGCATACTGCGCTAGGTCCGACACCAAGCGACAAACCAAAAGCCCGGGATTGTCTCCCGGGCTTTTCGCGACGCGAACGACGCCGACGTAAACCCGGCCGTCCGGACCCGAGATCAGAGGTATACTTTTTCGGCGTCCACCGAGGATTCAACGCCGAGTTTGGCAAAATTCGCCGCAAGCCAGCCGTCCGCACATTTCCGGCCCTGGTCACGAAGAAAAATCAGAAAGTCCCAGTCGGCGTTGTATTTGCTGGTGGGCGTGAGTGCACCCATGAGCCCGTCGTCCGAGATGCTGTGGATCAGCACATGCTTCAGCCCGCCATCGAGGACACGCTTTTGCGTGACGAGCCCGGTTACAAAGCTGACTGCGCGCATCTCCCGCATCAGCGACGAGTTGAAGCTGATCTCGTTGATGCGGTTCAGGATGTCGTCCGCGGAACGGGGCACCTCGTTGCGGAACAGCGGATTGATATGGACAATGACAATGTCGGCGCTCTCGCAGTTGTAGATCAGCGGGAACAGTGCCGGGTTGCCCATATATCCGCCGTCCCAATAGGCCTCGCCGTCGATCTCTACCGCGTGAAACATCGTCGGAAGGCACGCCGAGCCATCACTGCATCCACTGAAATTTCATTTCCGGCAAAGACCTTCACCTTGCCGGTGCGAACATTGGTCGCCGACAGGAAAAGTTTCACCGGACAGTCCGGCCGCTGCAGCACGCTAAAATCGATCGATTGCTCGACCACCTCACGCAAGGGGTTGTAGTTAGCCGGATTGAACTGATAGGGCGACAGCATGCGCGTCACGAAGCCTATCAGGGGGAAGATCGGCGACCACGACAGCTTGTGATCTTCCAGCATCCTGTCGATGACGCTAGGCTGCAGCGGCCCGAGCCTCGCTGCCTCGCTGACACGTTTCCAATAGTCGGTGAGCGCCTTGCGCGCGCCTTCGCGACCGTCAACCGCCAACCCATAGGCAAAGACCGCAGCATTCATCGCTCCAGCGCTGGTCGCACTCAATCCCTCGAAAGCCAGCTCTTTTTCGTCCAGCAGCCGGTCGAGCACGCCCCAGGTAAAGGCGCCATGCGCGCCGCCTCCCTGCAGGGCGAGGTTGATCGTCCTGACCTGGTTGGGCGATGGCTCAGTCCTGTCCGAATTCGAACCCATGACCGAATCCCAAAAGTGCGCCCGGTGGTCTATTTGCCAGCAGCCTTATTTTCCAGCAGCCTTTCGCAGCGCCTCGTTGATGCGGTCCTGCCAGCCCGGACCCTCGCCTTGAAAATATTCCAGCACATCCTGGTCGATGCGCAGCGAGACCAGTTCCTTGACGCCGGGAAGCGCCGCAGGTTTCGAAGGCGCCTCCACGACCTTGGTCGTGGTGCGCTTGAATGCCGCCTCGGCCTCGCTCCGCGCGTCGTTCAGGGTTCTCGGCCGTCTCGGCTGCTCCGCCATCCCTAGATTCCTTCAAACAATACGGTGGAAAGGTAGCGCTCGGAGAATGACGGCACGATGGCGAGGATGGTCTTGCCGGCGTTTTCAGGACGCTTGCCGATCTCAAGCGCGGCCGCGATCGCGGCTCCCGAGGAAATGCCTCCGGGGATGCCTTCGCTCCGCGCCAGCGCGCGCGAGGTCTCGATTGCGGTGGTGCTGTTGATCTTGACGATCTCGTCGATGACGGAGCGATCCAGAATGTCGGGCACGAAGCCGGCGCCGATGCCCTGGATCTTGTGCGGCGTGTGCTGGCCGCCGGACAGCACCGGACTTTCCTCCGGCTCGACGGCGACCACCCGCAAGCTGGGCTTGCGCGGCTTCAGCACCTGGCCGACGCCGGTGATGGTGCCGCCGGTGCCGACGCCGGCGACGAAGAAGTCGATATTGCCGCCGGTATCGTTCCAGATTTCTTCCGCAGTGGTGCGGCGGTGCACTTCGGGGTTGGCGAGGTTCTTGAACTGCTGCGGCATCACGGCGTTCGGTGTCGTCCGCACCAGTTCCTCGGCGGTCGCGATCGAGCCCTTCATGCCCTGCGCCGCCGGCGTCAGCACGATCTCGGCGCCGAGAAAGGCCAGCATCTTGCGACGCTCGATCGACATCGACTCCGGCATCACCAGCTTCAGCCGGTAGCCGCGCGAGGCCGCGACAAAGGCAAGTGCAATGCCGGTATTGCCGGAGGTCGGTTCGATCAGCACGGTATCGGCGTTGATCACGCCGGCCTTTTCCATCGCGATCACCATCGCAGCCCCAATGCGGTCTTTGACGCTGGCTGCCGGATTGAAATATTCGAGCTTGGCGAGAATGGTAGCGCTGACACCGTGGGCCTGCGGCAATTTGCGCAGCCGCACGATCGGCGTGTCGCCGACAGCATCGACAATGGAGTCGAACACCCGGCCCCGGCCGGGACGGTGCACTGCACCCGAAGTTGACGACGCGTCCATCAAGAGACTCCCTGTGGCGAGAATTGCCTGAGATTGGCAGGTGTTCCGTACTTAGGAGGTGCCCCTACCCCGGCGCAAGTGTGAAACGCCTGCGTCAAACATTCGCTGCGTTGCAAAACAAAATGCGAGCCGAATTATGTAAAACCAACGCATTTGTGTTGCGACAACGTCAAACAAATGAGTCTATAGTCGCAGAGTGAGTTGAGCTTGAGGTTCAGATCGCAAGGAGGTCACGATGGCAGCAGTTGCTGAAGTCCTGTCGACCGTCGCGTCTAGGCCCGATCCGCGTGGGTGTGATTTACCGACCTGCCCTGTGTGCGCCGACTCCATGGTGGCCGCGGAAGCTTCCGCCTACCTCCAGGACAACGTGATCAGCTATCTCTGGACCTGCGACACCTGCGGTTATGGTTTCGTGACCAAGCATTCGGTCAAGAGGTTCGCCTGTAACTGACACTTCATCTCGGAGCGATATCCCCGCGCGCCCAATCGGCGCGCGTTCGTTTTTTGAATTCATCAAATGTGCCGGCCGCGATCGCCTCGCGCATGCCCTGCATCAGGTGCTGGTAATAGGCGATGTTGATTTCCGACAGCAGCATCGCGCCCAGCGTCTCGCCCGACCGGACCAGATTATGCAGATAGGCGCGCGAAATATCGCGCGCGGACGGCCAGTTGCTTTCCTCGTCGAGCGATCGTGGATCGTCGGCATGGCGCGCGTTGCGCAGGTTGATTTGGCCGAACCGCGTGAACGCCATGCCGTGGCGGCCGTTCCGGGTCGGCATCACGCAGTCGAACATGTCGATGCCGCGCGCCACCGCTTCCAGCAGATCTTCCGGCGTGCCGACGCCCATCAGGTAGCGCGGGCGATCCGCCGGCAACACCGGCGCGGTCTCCTCGATCATCGCCAACATCACCGATTGTGGTTCGCCTACCGCAAGGCCGCCGATCGCGTAGCCGTGAAAGCCGATCTCGACCAACCCGCGCGCGCTGGCATGGCGCAGCTCGGGAATGTCGCCGCCCTGTACGATGCCGAACAGCATGTAGCCGTCAGGCGCGCTCTCGAACGCGCGCTTGCTGCGCACGGCCCAGCGCAGCGACAGTTGCATCGCGCGTTCGATGTCATCGCGCGTGGCCGGCAGCCGCACGCATTCGTCCATCTGCATCGCGATGTCGGAGCCCAGCAGCCGCTGCACCTCGATCG
>JAIEPP010000230.1 GCA_019748335.1 Xanthobacteraceae bacterium | reverse complement strand
CTCCGGGACGTGCCAGATGACTGCCGGCATCGGACGCCACTGCCAGAACAGCAGAAGCAGCGTCAGGCTCGAAAACAGCACATAGGTGCTGCGCTCGACCGATTTCGGAATAAATCGCGTCCACCATTGTTTAAAGGATCTGCGAGCCATCACGCTGTGCTGAATGGCGAACAATGACATCAGCGCGAGATTGACGACGAGGGCCTCGAATACGGGCGATTCCGCGCCGGTATCGATCGCTTTCGGCACAACCAGGCCGGCAACGAATCCGATGGCATACAGAATCGTGAAGAGAAATGTGACATAGGCCACAGCTCCAAACAGAAATGCAGTCAATTTGAGTGCTCGGTTGCCCGGCATCGCCGGGCTCAGGGATCGGGTTTCGGTCATAAAATTGACTCCGCCGGAGGCAATGGGATCACAACTTCCGGTCTTTGCAGGATGCAGGACTTGCGACCAAAAGACTTTGCCCGCCGCTTGAGGCGGACTTGATTGTTTCTTGAGAAAAGATGCGATAACGCACGTGAAATTCAGCTTCGATAACCATATTCTCGATACCAGTCGCCGTGAGCTCCGCCGTGGCAGCGAGCTCGTAGCCATGCAACCGCAGGTATTCGACCTGCTCGTTCACCTGTTGAAGCACCGCGATCACGTCGTCAGCAGGGACGACCTGATCGCCCTGGTATGGGGCGGCCGGATCGTGTCGGATTCGACGCTCGACAGCCGCGTCAACGCGGCCCGAAATGCGGTCGGCGACAACGGCAAGGAACAGAAACTGATCCGGACCATTCCGCGGAAGGGCCTTCGCTTTGTCGGCACCGTGAACGGACACTCGGACGGCGAACCGCCTGGCACGGCCGCGCCGGCGGGCGGCGAACAGCAGCAGCCCGCACTGTCGCTGCCGGACCGGCCGACGATCGCCGTACTGCCGTTCGACAATATGAGCGGCGACCAGGAACAGGAGTATTTCTCCGACGGCATCAGCGAGGACATCATCACCGCGCTGTCGAAATCGCGCTGGTTCTTCGTGATCGCGCGCAATTCGTCGTTCACCTACAAGGGCAAACCGGTGCACATGACCCGGGTCGCCGCCGAACTCGGGGTGCGCTACGTCGTCGAGGGCAGCGTGCGAAAGAGCGGCGACCGGGTGCGTATCACCGCACAGCTCAACGATACCGCAACCGGCAGCCATATCTGGGCAGAGCATTACGACCGCGACCTGACCGACGTATTCGCCGTGCAGGACGAAATCACCGACGCCATCGTCACGGCGATCGAGCCGCAGATCTACGCCGCCGAGAATTTTCGCAGCCGCCGCAAGCCGCCGAACAGCGTCGACGCCTGGGATCTGGTGATACGGGCACTGTCGCATCACTGGCGGGTGACGCGAACGGACAGCGCCGCCGCCCGGGCCCTGCTGGAACGAGCGATCGCGATCGATCCGGACTACGGTCAGGCGCTGTCGCTGTTGGCGACCAACCATATGTTCGGCGTACATCTGGGCTGGACCGATATTGCGACCTCCGCCCCCATCGCCGAGCGGGCGGCTCTCGCCGCCATCGCCGCCGACAGCGAGGACGCCTGGGCGCATACCGCGCTTGGCAGCGTTTACTTCTCGACCCGCCGTCTCGACGACTCGCTCGCCGAGTTCGAACTGGCGCTGCAGCTCAATCCCAATTTTTCACTGGCACAAGGCTATTACGCCCTGGCGTTGTCCTATAGCGGCCGCTGGCAGGACGCCTATGCGGCGACGCAGCGCGCCATCCGCCAGAGCCCACGCGACCCTTCCCTGGCGATCTATTACGGTGTGGCCGCCTACGCCCAGTTCGTCGGGAAGAATTACTGCAAGGCGATAACGCTGGCGCGTGAAGCGACCCGTCAACGCGGCGACCTCACCGGTGCCTACCGGGTGCTGACGGTGGCCGCCGGCATGGCCGGTCAGATCGATGTCGCCAAGGCAGCGCTCGCTGAATTGCGCCGGACCCAGCCCAATATTTCGCTGGCCTGGATCTCGACCCAGCTGCCGTGGAAGCTCGATGCCGATCGCGAACACTACCTGGAAGGTTTTCGTCGCGCCGGGCTTGAATAGCGCGGCAGCCGTCGCGCTACTGCTTCTTCAACGTATAGACGGAATTGTTCAGGCCGATTTCGGCCGTCGTCGCGTCGACGAAATGAAACTCGATCTCACACCCTGTTTCAACCGTCTTGATGCCATTGCCGGCAAAACCTAGTGAAGCTGCGATCCTGTCCGGGTCGACCGACTTGTCTTTCGACTTCATCTCGCCGAAAGCGCCCTGGAAGATCATATCGGCGGTGTAGCTCTTTTCCTTGTAGTGCGCGGCCTTGCACGCGAAAGGCGCGGGGCCGGCAATTTCCCTGGTCTTGAAGATGACGGCCTTGCCGATCAGGCGAGCCTGTTCGGCGCCGTCGGATTTTTGCTGCGAATCGGCCCACGGCGCTACCGTTGCGCCGGAAACCTTACATGTCCCGAGATAGCTCGCATCGGCGGCGATGGCCGCGACAGCCATCGCGACGCCCGTACAGGCGAGCAAGCAGGTTACAGCGGTGTCTTTCATGATGGCTCCCGGGGTTACCGGGTTTTGACGGCGCATCACTCCATTCGGTTCATGCCCGCGCAGCGGATATTTCACCCGGGAAATCGCGACAGGCGGGTCCCCAAGCAACCTACGCCGACCGATCACCGCTTTCGGTCGCGAACCCATAGATCAGCGCCAGCCGGTCGAGGCATTCACAGAAGCGCCTCGCGAAATAGTCGCGCCAGCGCTGGGTGAGCAGTCCCCGCCGCTGCCCGATCTGATCCATCGTCAGG
This sequence comes from Xanthobacteraceae bacterium, assembly GCA_019748335.1. Taxonomy (GTDB): domain Bacteria; phylum Pseudomonadota; class Alphaproteobacteria; order Rhizobiales; family Xanthobacteraceae; genus Bradyrhizobium. Next base: position 13,241 of record JAIEPP010000230.1, on the reverse strand, counting down.
CCATGGACCAGGACGTCATGCACCAACGCCGAGCCGTCGGCACCCAGCTCGCGCTCGGCACGGTTCAGCCGCAGCACCGCCTTGCGCTGGCCTTCGGTGATCGGTTCGCGCATCTGTCCGCCATCGACGTATTCCCGGGTCGGATCGACCGCCCGCGGGCCGCGCTCGGCCTTCTCCCAATCGTTCTGGAACGCACGGCCCCCCTGGTACTGCGCCTCGTCGATCTGGTGATGCGAGTGCAGCCGGCCGAGCGGATCGTTGCGGATCGAACGCAGCGCGACAATCTTCTCGCCTGGCTCGAGCCCAAGAGGATTATCGACCTCGACGGTCGCGACTTCGGCATTGCGCAAGAGATCGCGGGATCGGCGGTCATGTGCCTTGGCGGGATTATGAGGTTTCCTTCGTCTGGCTTTGGGCATGTCTGGCAACCTCCTTCGAAAATCGGATTTAAATGCAGTCGGAAATCGTCGTCACGCCGCCTCGATGACCCGAAGCCAGGTCGCGCTCACGTCGCGTTCCTCCGGTTCGACGGGATTGCGGCTCAGATCGAAATGCGGTGCGCAATAGCTCGAACCGGGGCGTCGCGGGTGACCGCAGAAGGTAATGGCTTCCCCCTCCTCGTCGCCGCCGTAGGGATAGCGGCAATCGCCGCGCTCGAGGTCGATCAGCGAAAGATACCGCGGCTCGACCTCCGCGCAACGCAGCTTCGGTAGCTCCTGCGCTTTCAAGGTTGGTGCCGGCCAGCGCAGCGCGGCGGATCCGGGTTCGACCGGCCGAGGTTTGATCATTCTCTCCAGCCGTGGCGCCGCGGCTTGAAGCAACGGCTGCGGACGATCGGAACCGACAAGTCCCATTCGCTTGGCGCGGCCGATAGTGGCATTACGCGTATAAGCCGTACTGAATTTCAAATTGATCGCCTTGGCGATCGCGGAAAAAGTCAAACGCTCGGCAAGATGCTTGCGGAGGGCGTCCGAATGTTCAGGCGGCCAGCTTGTCGATTCCATTATTCCCACCTATTCCCATCACGCCCGACGTCGCCTCAATTTCTGATATTCCGAAATAAAAGTCAAGCTTGATTTCGGATAATCGGAACTGCTATCCTTTCTCGAATCCGGAAAGGATGGACCATGCTGGACATCAGGCTGATCGAACGCGGGCTGCAGAAGCCGGGCAAGACCAAGGGCGGCCTCGCCACCGCGATGGGCGTCCGGCCGGGCGCGGTCTCCGAAATCCTGTCCGGAATTCGCCTGATCAAGGCGTCGGAAATTGCGCCGATCATGGACTATCTCGAATTGAACTCGGTGCCGATCATGGGCCGCGTCGGCGCCGGTGCCTCGATCGAACCCGAGCACGAACAGGTTCCGCCGGAAGGTCTCGGCGAGGTCGAACTGCCCTTCCCGATGGCCGAAGAGACCATCGCCTTTGAGGTCGCCGGCGATTCCATGCTGCCGAAGTACGAAAATGGCGATGTCATCGTGGTTTTTCGCGAGCAACGTCACCCGCTGTCGAGCTTCTACGGCGAGGAAGCCGCCGTGCGCCTGAAGACCGGCGAGCGCTATTTGAAAACCATCGAGCGTGGAAAATCCTCTACCCTGGTCAACCTGACAAGCTTCAATGCCAAGCCGATCAGTGGGGTAAAGCTCGAATGGATCGGTGAGATCTGTGTCACCCTGCCGAGGGGTCAGATCGAACGCCTGCGCAAAAAGGCAGCCGCGCGAACGCGCAAGGCCGCCAAGGCGCCGGCCGGGCGCACGCCGGAGAAATAGTCAGCACGACCGGCGAGGTGATTCTGCCCGACGGGCCCCTGAAGCAGCCTCGGCCACGGATCTATTTCTGTTTATCCGAATTTTATATGGACATTATTACGATTTACAGAAATAATGCCCTCCGTCCGATTCCAATCACCGGACGAGGGCCAGACCGTGAGCATGCAGTATTTCGTCGTGATGATCGATTATGGCCGGCGCGGCCGCGAGGCCGTCGTCGATCCGGAAATCACCCGGCGTGAGGTTGTCTCGCGCGTAGCTTCGGGCGAATACCGGAACATCAGTTTCATTCATGAAGTCGCCGATAGCCCGGTCGAGGATATCACCGCCGACGTTCTCAGCGAGGCCGCCCTCCCCGAGATCAGGGCAACCGGCGCCGATCTGCAGGCCGGTTCGTTCGACCGCGCCCATGACCTGCGCAAACACGAGACGATTTGAGTGCGCGATAGCATTCCTCGCTCAAAAAATTGTGATCGTCAGCCAGCTTTGATGGTCCGCAATCGGCTTAACTGTTCTTCACGCAAAGTCTATTCGGATCGGCCGGACCGTCGCGCTAGATTCGCGACCAGATTCCTCCGACCCGCAAAGTTCTTAGCTCTCAATGCATTCGTCAATGAAGGCCGAGATTGCCGCGCGCGACGGCGATCTCCGGCTCTGCCTGCTGCTCGGCATCGCGGCCTGGTTTCTGTTTCTGGACCACGTTCCGCATAACGCAGTCAGCCTGCTGACCGTGCGCAATTTCGGATTCAGCGGAGCTACGGACCTTTTCGTGTTCGTCGGTGGCTATACCGCCGCGATCCTTTACGGAAAGATTATGCTGGAGCGCGGGCTCATCGTGACCGCAACCCGCATCTTCAAGCGCCTGTGGCAGCTTTACGCCGCTTATGTCGTCCTGTTCGTGATCTATATCGACCTGATCGGATATGTCGCACGCAAATCCGCCGCGCCCGAACTCATCAGCGAGTTCAATGTCAGCGGGATCGTCGATCACACGATCCGGACGCTGATTTACGGCTTGCTGCTCCAGGCCAAACCGCTCAACCTCGATGTCCTGCAGCTGTTCATCGTGCTGATGGCCTTCTTCCCGATCGTGCTGTTGGGAATGATGCGCGGTCCGAATCTGACGGCGGCCGGATCAATCGTCCTTTGCACCGCTGCCCGTCATTTCGACTGGAACCTGTCTGCGTATCCGGATGGACACTGGTATTTCAATCCGTTCTGCTGGCAGCTGCTATTTGTGTCGGGTGCCTGGTTTGCCCTAAGCGGCGCCAGGACCATGCGGACCATTGGCTCACTCCGGAAATTCCCGATCCTGCAACTTGCTGCGGTTCTGTACCTGTTGTTCGCACTGGTCGTGACGCTAGCGGGGAAACTGCCGCAACTGGCCCATTTCATTCCGGATCCCGTGCTCGACGCTTTCCTTCCCAACGACAAGGAAAACATCGCGCCCTACCGGGTGTTGCATTTTCTCGCCATGGCGTTGCTCTTTACCTGGCTGGTGCCGAGGAACTGGCGCGGTTTTCAATGGCGCGCTTTCCAGCCGGTCATGAAATGCGGCGAAGAATGGCTGCCTGTGTTCTGCGCCAGCGTGTTTCTGTCGTTTGCCGCGCACCTGATCCTGATCACGGGCCCGGACTCGCTTGCGATGCAGGTTCTCGTCAGCATCGCCGGGATCTCGATCATGACCGGCGTCGCCTATTATGTGTCATGGTCCAGACGGCAGGACCAGAAGCCCGCATTCCCGCGCAACCCTGACGAAGCCGCGACGCTTGCTCCTACCGCGCATACTCAATATGAGCACGGATCGATTGGTTGGCCTGATCGATCCAGCCAAACTTCTGTACAGCAGCGATCATATTCGACAGACCGTCCTGCCACCATGCCTCGGATTTGAGCGAAGGCCATTCGCGCAGCGCCTTCTCCGAAATCCAGGCATGCTCGTTATCGTGGCTCACGGCCACACGGCCGAGCAGTTCGGCCTGGACGCCCGGATCGATCGCCCCCTCGATGCGAACCGAAAACGCCTTGAAATTCCTGGGATCGTCGATCTCTACGGAACGGCTCGCGCCGATGATGCGGATGATCATGCTGCGACGCTCCCTACCCGACCTGCGCCACGTGTTCCCGCGCGGCCGGCAGCACCTCACGGGCAAAGATGCCCGCGGAATGCAGCACCTCGTCCTGCCTGAGATCGCCGAACGAGAACTGGCTGATGAAGTAATTCGCGCCGGCCTCCTCCACCATCTTTCGCACCTGCTCGCGAATCGTGCCCGGCGATCCCGCGATCGCGCCGCCGCTTCGCACCATGGTCTCGAAATCCTCAGGCAAGCGGGCAAAGCGCGGCTGGGTGCCATGCTTCTTCCAGAGTTTCATGAAGCTCGCATGGAACGACGGCCAGGCGCGACGTCCGAGCTCCATCGCTTCCCGGTCGGAATCGGCCGCGATCACAAAGCGGTTGATCCCGAGTAACGGCAATGGCGCAGACGAATTTCCCGCCGCGGCCCATTCGGCACGATAGCGGTCGGTGATCTCGCGCACCCGCGGCAACGGGCCACCGCAGACGATATTGATCGCATGCTGTGCCGGCCATGCCGCACCCTCCGGCACCGGGACCGCGTACCACAGCGGCGGATGCGGCAGCTGCGCCGGCTTCATATCGATCGGCACATGCTCGAAATGATAGTGCTTGCCGCGAAAATCCACTTCGTCTTTCGTCAACGCCTGCATGATGACGCCATAGGCCTCGACATACATCGGCTGCGCCTGATCCGGATCGACGCCGAAATAGTGCAACTCGTGCGGTGACGCACCGCGACCGATTCCGACCTCGAGCCGGCCCTGGCTCAGATGGTCCAGCATGCAGATCTCTTCGGCGAGCCGCAGCGGATGGTGCGCCGGCAGCACGTAGACCAGCGCCCCGAGCCGCAGCCGTTTGGTGCGTTGCGCAACCGCGGCCAGGAACACGCTCGGCGAGGGCGTCAGGTTGAGCGGCGTCGAATGGTGCTCGCTCATATGGTAGGTGCGGAACCCGGCGGCATCGTAAAATTCGGTCAGCTGCAGCCGGTTTTCGTACTGTTGGCTGAGCGGATATGGCCCGTGGTCGTTCTGATCGAAAATTCCGAACTGCATCGCACCACCCATCCAAAGCGTTTCCTTGGCGCCCACGGTCCGCGGGATCTTCGTCCCGCCGGCGCCGGTGCTCCAGCTGAGTGATACCACCATCCGCGACCAGGTCGATACCGGTAGGCGCCCGGCCTGCTTTCAGGCGACCCAGAACAGGGAGGCAATTCCGACGGATCCGGGCGCTGCGTGTAGTCCGGGTTCACCTCGGAATAGGCGATGATCCCGTCGGTCCCGATCACGTAGCGCGCCGGCATCGGCAGCACCCAGGACGGATCGTCGTTAAAGGCAGGCAGATCGTTCTCAAACTCCCTGTAGAGTTCGACCAGATATTCCAGCAGCGCGAAGCGGATGCCAAAGGCGTTGGGGACTTCGCTTCTCGCTTCGCTGAGGATCGAAAACTCGAGGCTGTTATCGCGCAGCGATTTGCGGCTGTTCGGCGCCGTCGGCGGCGAGATCGCCACAAGGCTGAGCCGGATGCGCCGTCAGTCACTTACGGCTCCGCTTTGGCCGAAAGAGTCCGTGTATAATTGCTCAATCTTAGAAACTTCGTCCTCAGTGAGCTCGGCGAATTCGTTCTCTCGCGCCCGCTTAGACAGCCGTCCGTCATTCTGTCGCAGAAAGCCGAACAGGTTGTTGAGCGTTCGTTCCGGCATATCGATCATGTTCTCGATGCCAGCACGGAACGTGTCGAAGTTACGAAGGAAGTTGGTTTCGTTCGGAAGGTCCTGCTCAATCGTCTGGCGCACGCATTCGTACAAAAACTCAGCATGCGGCGTCGCATCGAAGAAACGATAAAAGTCGGCTGTATCGTTAAGGACACTAACATTGCCGTTTTGCGTGGCCTCCCATTGAACACAGGGAAGTAACCGTGCGGAATAGCTCTCCAGCACGCCCTTGTACTCGGTGATTTTGTCAAGGATTGCCGACGAGACCGGAAAATGCAGCCCCGCAGGATTAAACCCCCGGCGCGCGAGCACATGATGCATCAGGTATCTGTGAATGCGTCCGTTGCCATCTTCGAAGGGATGGATGTAGACGAACCCGAATGCCAGCACTGCTGCGGCGATGATGGGATCGAGATCGTTCTCGGCGCTATGGTCGAACGCAATCAATCCCGCCATAAGCGAAGCAATATCTTCATGCCGTGCATCGATATGATCGGGAATGGGGCGCTGCGTATCCCGGTCGTGCTCACCAACAAAGCCACCTTCCTTGCGAAAGCCCATCTTCACAAAGCGCTCGTCGCCGATGACGATGTTCTGTAGGCGCAAAAATTCCTGCTCATCGAGCGGCGCACGGCCCGCCTCACCGATAGCACGGCCCCACCTTTGAATACGATCCTGCGGCGGCCTCTCTCCCTCGATCACGTAGCTGGACTTCGAATCCTTCAACAAAAGGAACGCCGCCGTCCGCGCGAGCAGGTCCTTCGGAACTGCGCTGACGACCGCGCGCGCGCGCTCCTTCCAGTCCTGCGCAATAAACTCATTCAGCGCAGCAGACTTGAAAACGAGCGGACAGAATTCCGGCGTACCGGGAAGGTTGTTACGGACACGATGCCGCGTCGAATTCTCTCCCGCCCCTCCGAACTGGAGATCGGTATCCACAGCATCAACATAAGACACCTTGTCTGCGGGCGGCAGCTTGAGCTCACTGCCAAGCAGCCACTCGTACAGGAACCAGATGCGGCGGGTATAAATGCCGGTTGGCTTCTGCCGGACAAGCTCTGCGATCTCCCCTTCCTTCACGGCGAGGAAAAGCCGTTTCAGCACGGCCAGGTCCAATCCCTCGTTCTTGAGGGCAAAAGTCAGGTGCCCCTCAAGAGATGTCTCCGGGGCGTGCCGAGGCGTGTAGATGCGCCAGCCGCCCTGCTCGATAATGCGGTGCTTTGTACCAATCGCTGAGAGGGTCCGGGGGACGGGAACTGGCAGTTTGTAAGCGTCGATCAGGGCAGCGTAACCCGCCGGGACGGCCGTTTCTGGCAGCCTCCTGCCATGAAAAACGCTCACTGGTCCTGAAAATTGCACGCCCACTCAAAATCTCCTGAAAAACGCTCTCCGCACTCGAATTTCCTTCACGGTTACCCAATGCGGTCGAATTATCATCATAGCCTATGAAAAACGATTTCTCAACTCGATTTTCATGAAAAACATTCACCGAGCCAAAATGCGGCCAGTACAGCACTCAAGGGCAGGCAATACAGATGCACCGAGCTGGTAACGCAGCGCGGAAGTTTCGGGAACCTCAGGTCGCAGGTTCAAATCCTGGTGCCCAAACTACTCCACAACTTCGAATGGCCAATCGAACTGTGAGTATAGAAAGGGCTTGCCGACAGCCTCGCCCGGCAAAACGGCATCAAACCTCCGCCCGGCGACAAGACGTCGATATCGATCTGCGGAGCGCCTCAATCGACGGCACCGAGAAAATCAGCCCGAAAACGAAAGGCTGATGCTGCCGCCGGCGCATCAATGCCCACCCAACCATATCCGGCGGCAGGACGCCGCTGCGGATTCCTTATGGCAACAAGGATCTCGCTCTGAGCCTTGGCGCCCGGTATGGCTCGACGGGATGGTATGCCCGCCTGGAGTTGATCTCTCTGCATTTGGCGAGCGGGGCTGGCTGTAGCGCTCGGCCGCTTCTGGTGGTGACCCCAGAGGAAATTCTATCGCCCCCAGTTTGCATTGACAGTACAGGGACAACTTTGCGTCCCCGGCGTATCCCCAGCGCAAATTGAGACACACGTCGTGCAGCCAAAAACGTCAGAGATAGCTTTGTTAGTCTATTTTGACACCATTCAGGATAGAAATCCGAACTCTTATGTCATTGAAATTGCTATCTAGTTTTTGGCGATCGATTTCATTGGAAGCGCCGCCTCCCTGCTAAATCCCCGAATTCGGCGAAAAGGCAGCGCAAAACGCGTCTACGGCTCTTTCAAATCGGCCCAGCGCTCCTGAGCACCGCGATCGTCCGCAATGCGATATCGCGCATCAACCCGATCTCGGTCATGTCCCGTCCATCGGCGAGCGCTTTTGCGACGATCGCGAGCTCGCGCCAGCATAGGTCGGCCTCCGGTGGAGCCTCGCGCATCCATAGGGCCGTGCGCAAAACAATGTCAGCCCATTTATCACGTTGTCGCGCAATGACGCTCTGCAATAGATAAGTAACAAGTTTGGCACGATCACGGCCGCGGGCGCGCTCCACCGCTTGAGCGACCTGCGGGTCGTCCTCGAACCAGGATTGTGCGACGACCTCCAGCTCGGCAAGTTCGTTGCTCTTCCGCAGCACCGATGCGAGCGTGGCGGGCTCACACATCGCCTTGGGAACCTCGGCGATCAGCCCGGCGAGCGTTTCACCAAAGGCCATGCGCGCGGGTTGCCAATCGGCACCGCCGATCGTTTCGGCGACCTGGAGCAGGCCGAACGGCGGCGCTTCCCGTTTCTCGATGCTGCGCGCCAGATGGCGCGCCACAGTGCGGTCGAGATAGGAACGGGATACGGCAAGGGTAGGGGCGTCCATCCCGGCGGCAGCGAGGCTCATCTCGATCTGGCGGCGCGATTCCGGCTCGCCGCTCCAGGCATCCGCAATCCCGCCTTTGGTCAGGACCGACGACATCCGCTTTTTCCGTCCGACCGGGGATATCAGCAAGAATCCCTGCGTTGCAGCGCCATCGACGGTGGTAGCGACGATTGCCTCGACGCTGCCCGCCTCCCATGGCGCGCAATCGATCCCAGCCGCCCGCGCCTTGCGGATGACCGCGTCGACTTCAGCTCGCTCGTTCTCGGGTCGCCAATTGCGCATCGCGATCAACCGCCGAACCTCTGTCGGCGTCAGCGAGGCGCCGACTTGCGCAAGCGCTCCGGCAACCGCGCGGCGCACCTTCGGATTTGGATCGAGCAGGAACAGAACCGCGGCGCTGCGCGCATTGGGGATGCCAGCAAGCGCCAAGGCGCCGGCCAGAGCGCCGCGGGCGTCCTCCGGCATGGAATGACCGCTTTCCGTTAGCGCTCCGACGGTCATGAACGGATCGCCGTCGCAGGCTTCCAGGATGCCGGCGAGAGCGCTGTGGACGTCGGCCGGAAGCGGTCCGTCCTCGTCCCGATCGACGGGCTGCTTTGCCGACGCCGCGGCAAACTCCGGCGATGCGGGGATTCTCGACTGATGCAGGGCTCCTCCCACGAAGTCGAGCATGCGCCCATCGACGTTTCCTGCCTCGACTTGCGCGACGACGTCCGCCTGAAAATCCGCAATCAGCTGGCTTGCGTCCGCGTAGCCCCGATCGGTGCGATAACGCAGATGCTCCAGCAGCCGCTGCAGCAGAAACAGATAACCGATCGCAAGCGGCTCATCCTGGCCGGCCGGAGGCATGTGGCGAGCCGCGCCCGTGAAGGCGGCAAAGATTTCGCGTGGGGAGCTTTCGCAGTACCGATCGAAGGCATCATTGAACGGGGGCGGTCGACCCTTGGCGATCGCCAGCGCGATCCGTCTCGCATGCTCATCCGTCGGCGAGGATTTTGGCTGGGTTCGGCTCATCGAGGCGCCTCCGCGAATCATTGCAATGATAGCCGGGAGTTGGTCTCGTTCCTTTCAGATCTGGCGATATTCACTCACAAAATCCGCGCCCTTGGCGTCGGACAGGCTGAAAAGGAATTGTCCTGCTTGGCGGCCTCCGCTCGCCGATGTGCCGCTGGCGCTGCCGGTGCGGCCGAACAGCCTGACCAACCTCCTGACCGGGCTCGCCGCCTCCCAGCATTTCGAACTCGACATCCGGCTCGAGGCGAATTCGACCTCGCTGATCGGCGAGACCATCCGCGCCTCCGACCTCGCCACCATCTCGCCGGCCCATGTGTTCTTCCGCGAGATCGCCTCGGGCGAATTCAGCGCCGTGCGCATCGTGCGTCCGACCATCGAACAGACCACGTGGATGTCGGTCGGTTCGCCCCGTCCGCTGTCGGCCGCAGCCGAGATCGTGACGCGGCTGATAAGCAAACTGGCGCTGCAGCGGCGCGCCCCAATCGGTCCGCAACCGGCTGAAATGGACAGGCCTTTGGCCCTGCGTCCTCCGGTTGTGAGGGCCGCCGTTCTCAGCCGGTGCGCCATCCTTGACGGCTAATTTCCTTTATGCGCAGCTATTTTAAACAACAACTTGTCCCCTGGGAGGAGATATGGCCCCGCTTCTGCGAGTCCTTGCCGGTTCCGGCCTTCTGATTGTATCGACAGTTCTGGCGCAGGCCGCGGACCCCATAAAATTGCGCGTGGCGGACTCGTTTCCGAAGGGCCACTATCTGGTCAAGCTGATCCTCGAACCCTGGATGGAAGAGGTCACCAAGCGCACCAATGGCGCGGTGACCTTCGAGCACTACCCGGCCCAGCAACTCGGCAAGGCCGCCGACATGCTGAAGCTGACGCAGACCGGCGTCGCCGACATTGGCTATGTCGCGCCAGGCTACACCTCGGACAAGATGCCGGTCTCCGAAGTGGCGATGCTGCCGGGGTCGTTCGAACACGCCTGCCAAGGCACCCTCTCCTACTGGAAACTGGCGCGGAACGGCGTGATCGCGGAGCAGGATTATACCGCCAACAACATCCGCCTGCTCCTGACCGTGACGTTGCCGCAATACCGTATCTTCACCGTCAAGCAGCCGGTGAAGGATCCCGCAGATGTCTCGGGCCTGAAATTGCGCTCCACCGGCGGCGCGCAGGACCTGACGCTGCGCGCGATCGGCGCCGTGCCGGTGCGCATGGCCGCGCCCGACGCCTACGAATCGCTGTCGCGCGGCACCATGGACGGTCTGCTGTTTCCGCTCGAGAGCGTGGTCGCCTACGGCGCCGACAAGCTCGTCAAATATTCCACCGACGGGCTCGGCTTCGGCAGCTTCATCGTCGCCTATTCGATCAGCGACAGCGCCTGGAAGAAGCTGACGCCGGAAGTCCAGAAAGCGATGGTCGACGTCGCCGAAGAGATCATTCCGTCCGCGTGCCAGTCTGTGCAGAAGTCGGACGACGAGACCAAGAAATCGCTCGAGACCAAGGGTGTTCGTTTTGACGTGCTCTCGCCCGAGGTCAGCGCGAAGTTCAAGGACTTGATGAAGGGCGTCTCCAAGTCCTGGGCGGAAGGGCTGGACGCGCGCGGCAAGCGCGGCAGCGACGCACTGAAGGAATTCGACGCCAGCGTGGCCGCCATTCCTGCCAAATAGACCCTGCCAAATAGACGCAAGACGCAGGCTGCCGCGGCCAGCACATTGAACACCTTGGGGAGGTGATATTTGCTCGATGGAATATTAAAGGGACTGAGTACGATCGAGAAGATCGCCTCGACCATCGCCGCGGTGTTCATGTTCGCCATCATGATCATCGTGTTCAGCGACGTCATCATGCGCTACGCCTTCAACAAGCCGTTCTCATGGGCCTACGACCTGATCTCGCTCTACCTGATGGCGGGCGTGTTCTTCCTGGTGCTCTCCGAGGCCTACACCGACCGCGCGCATGTCAGCGTCGATATCCTGCAGCAGAAATTCTCACCGTCGATGATCCGGCTGTCCGAGATCGTCACCTGCATCGTCGGCATCACGGTGTTCGCATTGATCGCCTGGCTCGGTTTCCTGCGCGCCGTCGACAGCTTCCGCTCCTCCGACGTCATGGCCGGCGCCATTCCATGGCCGATGTGGCCTTCGATCGGTCTGGTACCGTTCGGCGCCGGGTTGATCACCTTGCGATTGGCCGCTCATCTGATCGGTCATGTCCTCTCCCTCGCCACCGGCCGCGCCGTGATCGAGCTGCCCGCCGCCCACGCTCCCGGAGAGACGTTCGAATGATTCTCACCCTGGCGATGGTGGTCCTGTTCGTGCTGCTCGCGATTGGCACGCCGGTGGGCTTTGCGATGGCGGGCTCGGGCGTGCTCGGGCTTTATCTGATCGGCGGCATGCCGATGCTGTCGGGCATCCTGCAGACCGCGCCGCTGTCGGCGGTGACCTCCTACGAGCTGATCACGATTCCGATGTTCCTGCTGATGGCCGAGTTCGTGCTGGTCAGCGGCATCGCCGACGATCTGTTCAAGGCGACCGCCGCCTGGGTCGGCAAGATTCCCGGCGGTCTCGGCATGGCGACGGCGTTGGCCGGCGCCGGCTTCGGCGCGATCTGCGGCACCAGCACGGCCTCCGCCGCGACGCTGTCGGCGACCAGCCTGCCCGCGATGCTGAAGCAGGGCTACGAGCCGAGGATGGCCGCCGGCGTGGTCGCGATATCCGGTACGCTGGCGATGCTGATCCCGCCGTCGGTGGCACTCGTGATCTATGGCCTGCTGGCCGAAGTGAATATCGGCGCGCTGCTGGTCGGCGGCGTCATCCCCGGCATTCTCGTCACCTTCACCATCATGGCGACCGTCTGGTTCCTGGCCTGGCAGGATCCATCGCGCGCACCGTCGGCGCCCGCGGTTTCGCTTCGTGAGAAATTCCGGATGCTCCGGGTGGTCGGCCCGATGCTGCTGCTGTTCGGTATGGTGACCGGCGTGATCTATACCGGCGTCGCGACCCCGACCGAAGCCTCCGCGCTCGGCGCATTCGGCGCCTTCGTGCTCGCGATCTGGAAGGGCAAGATCAACCCGACCTCGCTGCGCAGCGCGCTTCTGCGTTCGGCGCACGGCACCTGCATGATCGCCATGATCCTGTTTGGCGCCTCGATCTTCGGCTACTTCTTCACTCTGACGCAGGTAACGCAAAATCTGGTGTCGTGGGTCGGCGGCCTACACGTCGCGCCCTGGATTATCCTGACCATCATCCTGTTCGGCTACATCGTGCTCGGCTCCTTCATGGATCAGATCGCAATCCTGGTGCTCACGGTTCCGATCGTACTGCCCTTGATCAAGTCGCTCGGTTACGACCCGCTGTGGTTCGGCGTCATTAAGATCGTCACCGCCGAGGTCGGCATGATCACGCCGCCGGTCGGATTGAACTGCTTTGTGGTGGCGCGCTATTCGGGACGCCCGGTGGCTGAAGTGTTCCACGGCGTCTTTCCGCATTTCATCGCCCATCTGTTCGCGATTGCGATCCTCGTAATCTGGCCGCAGATTATTCTCTGGCTGCCGATCAAGATGGGTTACTGAGGCAACAACAACAAACGGGAGTGAAATCTCATGATCGCAGGTCTCGACAAACGATCCGCCCTTGCACTGACCTTCCTTGCCACCGCGGCCTATCCTGCCGCCGCGCAGGAGAAGATCAGCTTGCGTCTCGCCGAAAGCCTTCCCGCAGGTCACGTCATCCACGAACTCGTGGCGAAGCCCTTCATGGAGCTGGTGACCAAGGGGACCAACGGACAGGTGACGTTCCAGGAATACCCGGCCGAGCAGCTCGGCAAGGC